>JBIIMU010000021.1:0-14448 GCA_044337845.1 Pirellulales bacterium
CCTGCCCGCCGTGGACGGGCGGGCGCTCGACGAGGCGACGAAGCGCCGTCATCTCCGGCGGCGGCTGCACGCTCCGCGATATCCCTTTCCGCTGCTCGATGCGGAGATCGGCTGCTTCCTCTCCTATCGCCGGGCCTGGCAGGCCATCCTCGACGACGGCTGCGACGCGGGCCTGATCGTGGAGGACGACGTCGCCCCGTGCTCACCGCGGTTCGAGGCGGTGATCGCCGCTGCCGTCGCCGCCATCCAGCCGCACGAGTATGTCCGGTTCCCGCTCCTCGACCGCACCGACCGTGGCCCCGAGGCCCGCGGCGTGGCGGGAGCGCAGCTCGTGGAGCCGCGACTGCCGGGGCTGGGCATGCAGATGCAGCTCGTGGGCCGCGAGGCCGCCCGCCGGCTCCTCGACGCCACCGTCCTCTTCGACCGGCCGGTGGACTGCGTCGTCCAGATGCAGTGGCTGCACGGGGCCCGCGTGCTCGCGGCCCTGCCGGTGATCGTCCGCGAGATCGACTTCCAGCTCGGCGGCAGCGTGATCCAGATGAAGCGGGCGGGGCTCGTCCACAAGGCGCTGCACGAACTCCGGCGACCGATCGTCCGCTTCGCCGTCCGGGCGATCAACGAGCGCTGGCGGCGGCGGCACGCGGCCTGACATGATCCACGTCGTCCTCGGCATGCACAAATCGGGCACGACGCTGGTGTCGCAGCTGCTGCACCAGTCGGGCATCGCCATGGTCGAGGAGGCGGACGCGGCCCGCGGCTACGACGAGGGCAACCAGTGGGAGCGGACGGCCACCAAGCTGGCCAACCATGACCTGCTGGGGACCCTCGGGCTCTACAGCCTGCGGGCCTGCCGTCGCGGGCCGCTCGAGCCGCCGGACGAGACGACGGCCCGGATGCGGGCGATCGTCGCGGAGTGCTCGGCGCGGCACGCCGACTGGGGCTTCAAGGACCCGCGGACCTGCCTCACGTACGACGCCTGGGCGCCGGTCCTGCCGCCGCATCGGCTGATCGTGGTCTACCGGCGGCCGGAGGAGGCCTGGGCGCACTACTGGAACAGCACCCGGGGCCCCCGCCGGCTCACGGTGCTGCGGGAGTTCCTGCCGCGGTGGTGCGAGTACAACGCCGCGATCCTCCGCACGCTCGAGACGGCCGCGGCGCCGGCGATCGTGCTGCACTACACGCGGCTCATGGAGGACGATCGGGAACTTGCCCGACTCGGCGCCTTCGTGGGCCGCAGCCTCTCCGACCAGCGGCGGCCCGCCATGCGGCGCAGCCGGCCGCGGCCCTCGCCGGCGCACGCCGTCGCCCACGGCCTGCATCGCCTCCGCGGAGGCATCGCCCCGCGGACGATCGTCGAGGCGCTGGAACGCCGCTGCGGCTGAAGCCCGCTCACCAGTCGGCCAGTCCGACCGCCGCCTGCAGCCGGGGCAGGAGTCCGGGACGGCGGCCGATCACCACGTCGCGCTCGTCGATCTCGAAGCCGTCGGGGATGCCGCGGCCGCGACGGAGGCCGGCGGCGCAGCCCTTCAGCAGGCGGCCGCCGCTGGTGCTCTCGCCGAGCACCAGCGCGTTGCGGGAGATCGCGTACAGCTGCTGGTCGTCGGGGAGCGTGGCCTGCCGGTGGAGGTCGTCCATCTGCTTCGCCGCCCCGATCACCTCCGGGAAGCCGCCGAACAGCGTCCGCAGCACCCGCACGCGGAGCAGCTGGTGCAGCCAGATCTGCCGGTAGTCGTGCCGCCGCAGCCAGCGGAGGCCGCCGAGTTCGAGCGGCTCGGGGTCGCGGAGGGTCGCGAGCGACCGGGCCTTCACGATCGACAGTCCGCCGACCTCGGGGCCGGCCTGCCGCAGGGCGGCGTCGATCGCGGCCCGGGCCGCGGGCACGTCGATCCAGAGCGGATACTTGTCGTCGATGCACCACCACACCCAGGCGTCGTCGGCGAAGCCGGCGAGCAGGCCGAGCACCGCGGCGCGAAACCGCCCCCTGCCCTCCCCTTCGTCGGTCGGCACCAGCTCGACGAGCCCCGGGTGCCGCGCGGCCATGGGGCGGGCGACGCTGCCGTCGGGAATCCGGAACCGCAGCGGATGCCCGGGCCAGAGGCGGCCATAGGCCTCGATCATGTGCTCCGCGATCGGCACGTGCTTCTGGCAGGTGAGCACGATCGCCGGCAGCGTGGTCATGCGGCCCTCCCGAGCGACCACCGCAGCAGCCGCTGCCGGCCGCCGAGGGCCGGCCGATCGGGCTCGTAGCCCCAGCGCGCCATCCACTCGCCGCAGGCATCTTCGATCGCCCGGATCTCGGCGGGCCGGAGCACCGTGCGGTAGCCCCCCACGGCACCCGAGGCGATGTGGTTGTGATGGAGCAGCGAGTGCGGGTCGTACTTCACGGCCTGGCCCCGCTGCCGCTCCTCCTGCACCGCCACCGTTCGCTCCCGCTGGCGGTCGGCGGCGTACTCGGCCGCGATGCGGCAGGCGGCGTCGGCCGCGAGCGGGATGCCGAGCATGTCGGCAATCCGGACCGTCTCGCCCGGCAGGTCGACCGACAGCCGGTCGTAGCGGGAGACCATCGCGCCGGGCACCAGGGCCCATTCCTCGAACCGCGTGGTCCAGTGCCGCAGCCGGCCGATCCGCCAGATGTGCCGGAACGTCCAGTTGTTCTTCCGCATCGCCGACACCACGACGTCGCGGATGTCGCGGTGCGCCGTGATCACGATGCCGCCGTGGGCCCGGAGCTCGTCGCGGATCGCGTCGCTCAGGCCGTGGGCCTTGAACACGAGCAGGCGGTCGCCCGCGGCATGGGCCTCCCGGACCTCGCCGAAGGCCTCCGGCTTGTGGAACGTGATCCGCTCGCCGCGGCCGGCCTGCTCCACGAGGTGGGCCGCGATCTGATACTGCACGGTCGATCCCGAACGGTGCATGCCGCTGCAAAACACCCACATGTCCCACCTCGCTGGCTGGCTCTCGTGGCTGCCGGCCGAGCGGCCGGCGGAAACACCTCAGGCGGCCCGGGCCGCGACCTCCCGGCCGGGGCACCATCCGATCAGGTCGCGGAGCCGACGCTGGTGCGGCTCGAAGAACGCCTCCAGGCCGCGGATCGCGGCGGCATCCGCCGGCGGCTCGGTGCGGCTGGCGTTGCGGACCGCGAACGCGGCCGGCCGCCAGGGATCGAGCTGCAGCGAGGCGAGCAGTTCGTCGAGCACGGCCCCCGGGTCGGCGAACATCCGGCCGGCGTCGATCGCGAGCAGCTGCGCGGCCGGGAAGTGCTCCCGCCAGTGCAGCAGCTGCTCGGCGTAGCGGCCGCGGGCCTTGTAGGAGAAATACTGGTGCGCGGGGCTCGCGTGCCGCGGATCGGCGAGGAGCCGCTCGTGGGCACCGGCCAGCCGCTCGTCTTCCGCGGCCATGGCGGCGCCGAACGGCAGGGGCTCGCGGCCGTCGCGGACGTTCTTTCGGAAGTGCGACACCGCCCGCTCCACGGGATCCCGCAGCAGGAACACGATCGTCGCAGCGGGCACGACCGCCCGGATGCGGGCCGGAACGGCCGGATGAAACATGTAATAGGGGCTCGACTCGAGCGGCCGCGAGTCACTGCCGTCGGGGAGCCGACGCAGCGGCGCGAACTGACGGCGATACCATCCGGTGCCCCGGCCGAACTGCAGGTCGAAGAAGTGGACCTCCTTGCGGCGCGAGGGCGACACCTGCGGATGCCGCGCGAGCCAGTCGAAGAGCGACGTCGTGCCGCACCGCATGCCGCCGGCGAGGATCACGGCCGGCAGCCCGCGGCGCGTTCCCGTGCAGGCGTCGGCGACGACCCGGCAGGCATCGGCGACGTGCCGCCGCGCGGCAGGCAGGAGTCGCTGAACTGGCGAAGGGGGCATGCGCGGGACAGTAGAGGCCGGTCCAGCGGCGGGCAACAGGTTCCGAGGGGCGCCGCATCTTCGCCAGGTTCGCATGCTTGCCCCGTCGCTCGGGCCTGGGATGCCGGGCGGCGGGCGGGCGACGTGGCGTGGTGTTGGCGGCCGCGAATCACGATGGTCATTGCCAAACGACCGCGGTTCGCGACAATCCTTGCCCGGGTCGGCCGGTTCCTCAACGCCACAGGTATCCATTGGCCATCTCCACCCTGCCGCGCGTGGCTTCCCTCTCCGGCATCCACTGGGAATACGTGGTGCCCATCGCCACGGTCCACGTGCTCGCCGGCCTGGCGCTCATGCCGGCCTCCTTCAGCTGGGCGGGCGTGGCCCTGGCCGTCGCCTGCACGGCCGTGTTCGGCACGCTCGGCATCAATCTCTGCTACCACCGCCTGCTCGCGCACCGCAGCCTGAAGGTGCCCCGCTGGCTCGAGCGGTCGCTCGCCACGATCGCGCTCTGCTCGCTGGAGGACACGCCGTCGCGCTGGGTGGCCAACCATCGGCTGCACCATGCCCACTCCGACGATCCCCAGGACCCGCATTCGCCGCGCACGGGAATCGCCTGGTCGCACGTGGGCTGGCTGTTCCGCCGGGCCCCCGAGCGGAAGACCTGCTCGTTCTTCGACCGCTACGCACGCGACATCCTCGCCGACCGCTACTTTCGTTTCCTGGAGCGGCATCCCACGGCGATCGTCTGGATCTACGCGGCGCACGCGGCGGTCTTCTGGGTGGTCGGTCTGCTCGTGGGCCGCTGGGCGGGGGGCGACTGGCCGGCCGGCTATGCCTGTGCGGCCACGTGCCTGATGTGGGGCGTGTTCGTCCGCACCGTGCTGGTGTGGCACATCACCTGGTCCGTGAACTCGCTGACGCACCTGTTCGGCTATCGGACCTACGAGACGGATGAAGACAGCCGCAACAACTGGCTGGTGGCGATCCTCGCCATGGGCGAGGGTTGGCACAACAACCACCACCACGATCCGGCGAGCGCGTCGGTGCAGCACAAGTGGTGGGAGATCGACGTCACCTACTACGTGATCAGGCTGCTCGAGTCGCTGGGCCTGGCCACCGACGTGATCGAGCCCCGGCACGTCCGGCGGGCCGCCTCGCGGTGAGGCCCGTGCGGGGCCGGCAGGACGCACCGTGCCGTTCGGCCCCGGCGCCGATCAGTAGGCGTAGGCGAATCCGCTGAAGCCTCCGGACGGGCTGCCGACCCCGTCCAGCGACCAGTTGTAGGTCGTGTACACCGCGAGTCGCTGGGTCGCGTTCCACTGCACGCCCATGCCGCTCACGAGATCGGACGGAAAGTAGGGGATTCCCGCGGCGTTGTAGAAGCCGTGGTAGAAGACGGCCAGCGCGTCGGTGACCTGCTTCTGCACCGCCCACTGCACTCCGAGGTCGGGCAGGCTGAGGATGTCGGGAATCCCTTGGCCGCCGGTGCCGAAGAGGCCGACGTTCCACTCGATGACCCAGTCGCCCGGCAGGCGATGATCGAAGAGGAGTTCGACGGCCGGCTCCGTGCCGATCTGGAAGGGTTTGGAAGCGATCCCGGTGAGCACGAAGGCCTCCACGCCCACGATCGGCACGTAGAGCTGGTCGGCGTCGCCCCAGAGATGGATCTTCACGTCGAACACGAGCGGGGCGAAGCCGTCGACGGCCGGCCCCGCGTCGGTCGCGCCGACGACCGTCGGCCCCTGGCTGATGATCCGCAGCTCGCAGGAGTCGGTGAGGCCGGTCCGCATCATGAACGGCCACGACCAGGTCCCCGGCGTGCCGTCGCGGCCCGGCAGCGAGAAGGTGCCGGGCACCGTCTCGATGTACGAGCGGCCCTTGGGGAGCGTCAACGGGCTGTTCGGATAGTTGGCGGTGTCGGGGCCGGGGGAGGTGATGTCGCACGGCGGCGGCCGGCCGCGGTCGCCCTCGGGGATCAGCCGGTGCACGAGGCGATAGATGATGCTGTCGTCGCCGGGCGTCGCGGCGGGCTGCGGCTCGTCGAACTCCGTGGCCTTCAGCAGGGCGACGGGATGGACGAGCCCGCCGTCGCCCGCCGACGCGACGGCCCGGCACCACGCGACCACCAAGGCCGCGGCGAGGAACGAAGCGGGAGCGGAGCGGAGCGGGGGCATGCCGGGCGCTGGGTGCGGGATCTGCCTGAGCGTGTTGTCGGCAGGTCGGCATCCCGAACATGCAGGCTCCAAGGCGCCCGGCCGCGGCCTCGGGCCGCCCATCGTCCGCAGCCTGCTTGGGCCGTTCCCCGTCTTGCCCCGGCTGCCATGGCGAGGGGCCCTGCCTGCCTATACTGGCGGCATGATCGAGCGACCCGCAGACGCCTGCCTCGAGACCTGCAGCACCTGCCGCTTCTGGCGGCCCGAGCGAACCGTCGGCGACGGGACGGGCTGGGGCCAGTGCCGGCGGATGCCTCCCGCCGTGCCGGAGGCACGCGACGACAGGCTGGCCCTCGTGGGGGTCTGGCCCCATACCGACGGCCGGGATTGGTGCGGGGAATGGCGTGCTGCGGACGGTTCGGGCTCGCCGGGAAGTCCCCGTTGACAAAACGACGGGGACGGTGTTGTGGGCGGGGGGGGCCGCGTGATACAACATCCCATGTTCGACTGACTCTCGTCCGCACTCTTCTCCGTCCGGGAACTGCGGCTTGTGCTCCGGCGAAGGTCGATTGAGTCGATGGGTTCGTGATCCAGTTCCCGTTTCTTTGAGGTTGAGTTTTTATGGCTGGGAAGATTTACGTGGGGAACCTCCCCTGGTCCACCACGTCCGCCGATCTTGAGGCGATGTTTGCTCCGCACGGTGCCGTGCGAAGCGCCGAGGTGATTTCCGATCGCGAGACCGGACGTTCCCGCGGCTTTGGGTTCGTCGAAATGGAGACCAACGAGGGTCTGCAGGCGGCGATTGCGGCCCTCAACGGGCAGGAGATCAACGGCCGTCCCCTGACGGTCAACGAGGCTCGCGAGCGGACGCCCCGTCCGGGCGGTGGCGGCGGTGGCCGCGGCTACGGCGGTGGTGGTGGCGGCTACGGCGGCGGTGGTGGCGGCGGTGGCCGCGGCTACGGCGGCGGTGGCGGTGGTGGCTACGGTGGCGGCGGCGGCGGTGGCGGCCGCGGCGGCTACGGCGGCGATCGCTACTAAATCGTTGCGTGCCCTGCGGCGGGCAGCCGCGTGGCCTGCAACCTGAAAATCGCTTCACGGGAGCCGGGGACCTCCCCCGGCTCCCGTGATCGTGTTATGATCCTGCCCGCCGTCATCCGCTCGCGGATTTTTCATTCTCTCCACCCGAGTCGTTCCGAGCCGCCCAGATGAGTTTCGCCGGACCCCGCCAGAAAGCCGCCAAGACCGCCCGCAAGAAGGCCAAGCCCCGTGCCAAGGTCAAGCGGCGCGACCCGATCTTCATCGACGGCGCTCGTCCGCGGCCGATGTACGTCGACTACAAGGATCTCGAGCTTCTCGGCAAGCTCGTGAATCGTCAGGCCAAGATCCTCGGCCGCCGCAAGAGCGGCTGCACCGCCGCGAGCCAGCATGCCGTGACGCGGGCGATCAAGCGGGCTCGGTTCATGGCCCTGCTGCCCTACGTGGGCGAGTAGTCCGCGACTCCGAGACTCGTCCGTTCGTGTTTGCGGGGCCGTCGGCCGCGGCCGACGGTTCTCGTGCCAATCCGCCCGTCGCCCGCCGGCGTTGCCCTGCATGGGTCCGCTCACGACCAGCCGCCGCGTCGAGTTTCGCGACACCGACGCCGCCGGCATCGTGCACTTCTCGGCGTTTTTCTTCTGGATGGAGTCGGTGGAGCACGAGCTGCTCCGGGCTGCGGGCGTGGCGGTCGTCGAGCGGGGGTCCGACGGCGTCGACGCCAGCTGGCCGCGGGTGTCGGCCTCGTGCGACTACCTCGCCCCGATCCGGTTCGGAGACGAGGTCGCGGTGACCGCGGCCGTGGAACGCGTCGGCGGTTCCAGCGTGGCGTATCGCTTCGCGTTCACCCACGCCGGGCGGGCGGTGGCGAACGGCCGCGTGGTCGCGGTCCACTGCCTGATGCGGCCTGCCGGCGGCCCCGAGGCAACGCCGATTCCGGACGACATTCGCGGCCGCCTCGAACGCTTCCTCAGCCCCGGCTGACATCACGTGCTCGTTCTCGACCGAGTGTGCAAGCGGTATCCCGGGAGTGGCGACGGCCTGCAGGCCGTCGCCGACGTGTCGCTGACGCTGCCGCCCGGCGGCCGGCTCGCGATCACCGGTCCGAGCGGCTCCGGCAAGAGCACGCTGCTCTCGATCATCGGTGGCCTCGAGCCGCCCACGTCGGGCCGGGTCACGCTCGACGGCGTCGATCCCCATGCCGGCGACGCCGCCAGCCGCGCGGCGTTTCGCAACCGGCGGATCGGCTTCGTGTTCCAGGAGCACCATCTGCTCGACGGCTGCACCGCGCTCGACAACGTGCTCGTGCCCGCACTGGCAACCGGACGGGCGCCGCTCGACGTGGTCGCCCGGGCGGCCCTGCTGCTGGAGCGGGTGGGCCTCGGGCCGCGGCGGTCGCACCTGCCGGGCGAGCTCTCCGGCGGGGAGCGGCAGCGGGTGGCGGTGGCCCGGGCGCTGGTGCTCGCTCCGCGGCTGGTGCTCGCCGACGAGCCGACCGGCCAGCTCGACTCGCGGACGGCGGCCGACGTGACCGCGCTGCTGTGCGACCTCGTGGCCGAGTCCGGCGGCATGCTCGTGGTGGTCACGCACGACGCCGCCGTGGCCGATCGTGTGGGCGATGTCTGCCGGCTGCGTGACGGACGGCTGGAGCCATGAGCCGGCCCGCCATGCGGTCTCTCGGCGGCCTCGCGGTGGCGCTGGCCCGCCAGTGGTGGCCGCAGCTCGCGGCGCTCGCGGTCACGTCGGGCGTGGTCGCGACCGCCATGACCGGCGCGCTCGGCGTGGGCGACGGCATCCGCGGAGGGCTCGGGCGGCTCGCCGTGGAGCGACTCGGCAGGATCGATGCGGTCGTGCTGGCCGACGGCTTCGTGCGCCGCGACCTCGCTGCGGAGTTGGCCGCCGGCGGCGGAGAGCCCCGGCTGGCCTGCACGCCGGCGGTCGTGATGCCCGTGACGGTCGCGGCCGGGGCCCGCCGCGGTGCCGTGGCCGCCGCCACGCTCCTGGCGTGCGACGATCCCGCGGCGCTCGGGTTCGTGCCGCCGGCACCGCCCCTCGAGGCCGACGCGGTGTTCGTCAACGGCGTGCTGGCCGCGGCCGCGGGCATCGCCGCCGGCGACGAGATCGTGCTCCGGCTGCCCGTGCGGGCGAGCGTGCCCGCCGACAGCCCGTTGGGCAGGCGGACGAACGAGACCGTCGGCCGCCGCCTGCGGGTGAAGGAGGTGCTGCCGGAGCGCGGGCTCGGCCGGTTCTCGTTGCGGCCGTCGCTCGCGCCGGAGCCGCTGGTCGTCGTCGCCCTGGCCGAGGCGCAGGCGATGCTGCGGGCCGGCGACGTGGCCAACGCGGTGTTCGTCGTCGGGGACGGCTCGGCCGCCGTCGCCGCCACGGCCGCCCGGCGGCTGCGGCCCCGCCTGAGCGACCTCGGCACGACGCTCGAGCCGCTTCCCGATCGCGGCCTGCGGCTCACCTCCGCGAAGTTGGTCGTGCCTCCGGAGATCGACCGCGCCGCGGAGCGGGTGCTCGCCGCCGCGGGGGGCCGACCGACGCTCGTGCTGCTCGCCACGAGCCTCGCGGCCGAGCGGGGGCGGGCCGCGGTGCCCTACTCCACCGTGCTCGGCATCGGCAGCACCACGCTGCCGGCGGGGCCGCTCGTCGATGCGGCCGGCGCCACGCTGCCGCTCCCCGCGGCCGACGAGATCCTGATCAACCGCTGGCTGGCCGACGACCTCGCCGCGCAGGGCACGCCGGTCGCGGTCGGCGACGCGCTCGTGATGACCACGTTCGAGCCGGAGACGATCCACGGCCGCGTCGAGGAGCGCACCGACACCTTCCGGATCGCCGGCGTGGCCGAGATGCGCGGCGGCGCCGTCGATCCCACGCTCGTGCCCGACGTCGAGGGCGTGACCGACGAGGCGTCGATCGCGGACTGGGATCCCCCCTTTCCGTTCGATGCGGAGCGGGTTCGGACGGTGCCCCCGCACGACGAGGATGACCGCTACTGGAAGGAGCATCGCGCCACGCCCAAGGCGT
Organism: Pirellulales bacterium; assembly: GCA_044337845.1. Classification (GTDB taxonomy): domain Bacteria; phylum Planctomycetota; class Planctomycetia; order Pirellulales; family UBA1268; genus QWPN01. The sequence goes on from JBIIMU010000021.1 coordinate 10,067, forward strand.
TCATCGCGCTGGAGGCGGCTCGGCGGATCGGCGGGTCGCGGTTCGGCCGCACCACCGCCTGGCACGTGCCGGAAGCCGCGGGCAGCCCCGACGAGCTGTCCGCCAGCCTCGCCGCGGCGATCGACCCCGCGCAGGCCGGCATCCGGGTCGTGCCGCTGCGGTCCGACGCCCTCGAGGCCGCTCGGGGGTCGACGCCGTTCGGCGGCCTGTTCCTCGCGCTGTCGATGTTCGTGGTCGCCGCCGGGGTCATGCTCGTCGGCCTGCTCTTCGGGCTCTTGGTGACGGCCCAGCGGCGGACGATCGGCACGCTCTCCGCCGTCGGCTTCGCGCCGCGGCGGCTCACCGCGCTGCTCGTGATCGTGGGAGGTCTCGCGGCCGCGATCGGCATCGCCGTCGGAACGGCCCTCGGCCCGCTCTGGGCGCGGCTGCTGCTCGCGTGGCTGGGCCGCGCCTGGGAGCGAAGCGTGGTGGCCGGATCGGCCGAGGTGTTCGCCGCGCCGAGCGTGTCGTGGACGTCGCTGGCCGCCGGAGCGGCCGGGGCGTTCGCCGCGGCGGTCGCGTCGGTCGCCCTGGCCGCCCGTCGGGCCGGGAGCCTGCCGCCGCTCGCCCTGCTCCGCGGTTCGGCCGGCCGCCGCGCCGGGCGAATCGGCCGCGGCGCCGCGCTGGTCGGAGGCGGCGTCGCGCTGGCCGCCGCCGTGGGGCTCGCCCTCGTCGCGTCGCGGGGGGCGGCGACCGCGGCCGTGGGGCTGTTCTTCGCCGCCGGCGCCGCGGCGCTCGTGGCGCTGCTGGCGGCGGTGTGGGCGATGCTCGTCGGGAGCGGCCGGAGGCCCGCGGTGCGGACGCTGCCGGCCCTCGCCGGCCGGCTGCTCGCCGCCCAGCCGGGGCGGGCGTTCGCGATCGCCGCGATCGTCGCCTGCGGGCAGTTCCGGGTGGTGGCGGTGTCGGCGTTCGCCGTCCGCGAGCCGATCGACGCCGAGGACCGCCGCTCGCCCACGGGGGGCTGGACGACGATCGCCACCTTCGGCGAGCCGACGTCGGTCGATCCGCTCGACGCGGGCGTGCGGGCCGGGCTCGGGCTGACCCCCGACCAGGATCGGGCCCTGGCGCGATGCGGCATCGCGCTCGTGCGGTCGACCGCGGGCGACGATGCCAGCTGCACCAACCTGTATGCCACCACGCAGCCGACCGTGATCGGCGTGGGGCCATCGTTCATCGACCGCGACGGCTTCCGGTTCGTGGACCATGCGCCGCTCGCCGCCGACGGCCGGCCGTGGCGGCTGCTCGACGAGCCGCGCGCGGACGGCGCGGTGCCGGCGGTGCTCGACCAGGCGACCGCCCAGTGGGGGCTCAAGCTCGGCGGCTTGGGCGCGCGATTCACCGTCGCCGACGAGGCCGGCGTGGCGGTGCCGGCCGTCGTCGTCGGCCTGCTCGAGCCGGGCATCCTCCAGGGGCGGGTGATCGTGGCGGAGCGGGAGTTCCAGCGACTGTTTCCTTCGCGATCCGGCTACGCGCTGGCGCTCGTCGACGCCACGCCGCTCGACGCCGCGGCGCGAGCCGCGCTCCCCGACACGCTCCGCACCGTGTGGGCCGATGCCGGCGTGTCACTCGAGAGCACCACGGCCCGGCTTCGGGCGCTGCAGGCGGTGCAGAACACGTTCCTCGCGGGCTTTCAGGCGTTGGGCACCCTCGGCCTGCTGCTGGGCACGGCCGGCGTGGCGGCGGTGCGGGCCCAGGGGGTGGCCGAGCGCATCGGGTCGCTCTCGGTGCTGCGGGCCGTCGGGTTCGGGCCGTGGCGGATTCGCGGCCTGCTGGTTCTCGAGACGCTGGCCGCCGTCGGGGCGGGCATCGGGGCGGGCACGCTGGCGGCGCTGCTCGCGGTCTGGCCGGCGCTGGCCGGCGGGGCGGCCCGCGTGCCGACGGCGTGGGCGGCCGGCTCCGCCGGGCTGACGCTCGCCGCGGCGGTCGGCGCGGCGGCATGGGCCACGGCGCGAATGGCGATTCCGGAGCGGCCGCGGTCGGGGTGAAGGCCTCCGCCGGGAACTGGACTCGTCGCCGCGGTCTGCGGCAGGGTACCGTTCCCGCATGCACATCGCCGTGATTCTGCCGCGCTGGGTGGGCGACGCCGTGATGGCGACGCCCCTGCTGCGAACGCTGCGAACGCACTTCGGTGGATCCGCCAGGATCACCGGCGTGATGCGGCCGGTGATCGCCGATCTGCTCGACGGCACCGGCTGGATCGACGACGTGATTCCCTACGACCGCCACGGTCGGAATCCGGCGAGCTGGTTCCGGCCGGCCGCGCGGGCCCTGCGGGCGGCCCGCGCCGACGTGGGGCTCGTGCTTCCCAACTCGCTGTCGGCGGCCACGCTGGCCTTCGCCGGGGCCGCCCGGCGTCGCGTCGGGCACCCGGGGCATTGGCGGCGGCCGCTGCTCACCCACGTCGTGCCGCCCCGCCGCGGCGCGGCGATCGTGCCGCCCCCCGTCGCCTTCATGGAGCTGGCCGCGGCGATCGGGGTGCCGCCGGGCCCGCTGGCGGTGGAACTCCGCGCCTCCCCGGCCGATCTCGCCTGCGGCGATGCCCTGCTCGCGACGCTCTTCCCCGACCGGTCCGGGCCCCTCGTCGTGCTCAACGACAACAGTTCCAACGGCACCGCCCGCTCGTGGGGCGCTCCGCGGCATGCCGCGCTCGCCCGCTGGCTGGTGGCCCGCGTGCCCGGCGTTCGCGTGCTCGTGCACTGCGGCCCGGCCGACCGCGACGAGGCGCGGGCGGTCGTCGCCGAGGCCGCCTCGCCGGCCGTCCGCGGGCTCGGCGACGCCCCCGACCTGCCCATCGGGCTGTCGAAGGCGGTGTATGCCCGCGCCGCGGCGGCCGTGTCGAGCGACAGCGGCCCGCGGCACATCGCCGCCGCGTTCGGCGTGCCGACCGTGGCACTCCTGGGGCCGACCGATCCGCGGCTGGGACGATCCGATCCCGAGGGCTGCGTCGAGATCCGCCGCACGCTCGCCTGCTCGCCCTGCGGCCGCGGCGAGTGTCCGCTGCGGCATCACGACTGCATGCGGCTGATCGGCACCGAGGAGGTCGGGGCGGCCGTCCTCGAGACGCTCGCCCGCGGAGCGATGCGGGCCGGCTGAGCATCGCGCGGCCGCGCGGGTATGCTGGCCGCCGCACGAAGCCACGAGGAGAGCGACGATGGTGCAGTTCCTGGGAATGCTGGCCGCGATCGGCCTGACGGCCGCCTGCTGGGGCATGTATGGTCCGGTGCTGCACCTTGGCCGCGAGCAGATGCACTCGCCGCTGCGGCCGTTCGTGTGCGTGGGCGTGGCCTACTTCGCGATCGCGGTGGTGGTCCCGCTCCTGCTGCTCGCCCGTGGCGAGAAAGGGGCCTGGACGACGAAGGGCGTGATCTGGAGCCTGCTGGCCGGGGCGGCCGGGGCCCTCGGGGCGCTCGGCGTGATTCTCGCCCTGCATTTCGGCGGCCGGCCGATCTACGTGATGCCGCTGGTGTTCGGCGGCGCGCCGGTGATCAACACGCTGCTGACGGCCGCGATGAACCGGGCGTTCGACCAGCTCAAGGCGCCGTTTCTCGCCGGCCTCCTGCTGGTGATCACAGGCGCGGTCACGGTGCTGGTGTTCAGGCCGCAGCCGGCTCCGCACACGGCCCCGGCCGCCGCGGTCGCCGCCGCCGAGTCCGCCGCGCCGGCGCCGCAGCCGTCGGTCGAGCGGAAGGCCGAGTCTGCCGTGGCCGTGCTGCTTGCGATCGCGCTGGCGATGGCGTCGTGGGGCTCGTACGGCCCCGTCCTCCACCGCGGCCAGGCGGCCATGCAGGGGAGCCGGCTGCGGCCGCTCGTCTGCATCGGCGTGTCGTACTTCCTGATCGCGGTGCTCGTGCCGCTGGCCCTGCTGGTGCCGCTGGCCGACCCGGGGTCCTGGAACGCGAGCGGCGTGCTCTGGAGCCTGGCCGCCGGGTCGCTCGGCGCGGTCGGGGCGCTGGGAACGATCCTCGCCTTCACGCTCGGCGGCAAGCCGTTCACGGTGATGCCCGTGGTGTTCGGCTGCGCGCCGGTGATCAACACGCTCACCACGCTGGCGTTCAACGACACGCCCGTCTCCGCGGTGAGCCCCTTCTTCCTCGCGGGCATGCTGATCGTGGCCGTGGGCGCCGCGACGGTGCTGGCCTTCGGTCCCCGCGGTCACGCGCCGGCCAAGCCCGCCTGACGCGGCGGGCTGCAGCCGTCGGGAAGCCGCCATCGCGTGAGCGATGCGGACCTGCGGCATTGAGTCCGGCGTGGTGCCGTCGTACCGCTCACGCGGTTACGCTTCTTGGATGCTCAGGAAGCCGCCATCGCGTGAGCGATGCGGACCTGCGGCATCGAGTCCGGCG
>JBIIMU010000320.1:0-3836 GCA_044337845.1 Pirellulales bacterium
GGCGAAGGCCGTCACCAGGGCCCGCGCCTGGGCCGCGCGGGCCTCGGCGCTGAGGTGGTGCAGGTGCGTGCCCACGAAGGTGAGCCGTCCGCGCGGATGATCCACCACCGCCGCGACCGCGATGCGTTGCTCCCGGTCACCGCCGAGCCCCGGCAGTTCATGGACGGTCGGCGGCCCGAGGGGACACCGCGCCAAAAGCGCCTGTCCGTAGCGGCCCCCCAGGTAGTCGATCTGCGGGCCGAAGGCCATCCGCAGGCCGGTGAGCCGGGCGAGTTCCGCGGCCTCGTCGATGCCGCCGGACCGCGTCGTCCGCTCGTCCACCTCCTGCAGGGCCACGAGGTCGGCATCGGCCAAACGGATCACCCGCGCGAGCCGGGGCAGGTCGATCGTGCCGTCGGTGCCGCGGCCATGATGGATGTTGTAGGAGAGCACGCGGAGGGTCGCGATGCCGTCGTCCCGCGTGCCGCGCAGCACGGCGGTGACGGGCCAGTGGTCCGATGGCGTCCGACCGGCGCGGGTCGTGCGGTCGATGGCGGCGAGTCGCACCTCCCAGTCGGAGGAGCATCCGATCCAGTCGATCCGCGGGCCGCTCGTGGCGGCCGGATCGAACCCGCTGAAGGTGCCCTCGTTCGTGCCCGCCCGCGGCTCGAAGGCCCGCAGGGTGTCGATCACCGCAGGCAGCTGCCCGGCGGCCCCGGCGAACAGCTCGCGGTATGGCTCGCTGCCCTCGGCGGCGTTGAAGTCGCCGGTGAGCACGATGCGGCAGCCGCGGCCGAGGTGGGCGAGCTGCTCGCGGACGAGCCGCGCCGCCAGCCGCCGCGCCTCCTGGCCCCGGTGGTCGAAGTGCGTGCTCAGCATCAGCAGCTGGCGGCCGTCGGGGTCGTCTCGCTCCCGGAGCCGCACCCAGGTGGCGATGCGGGGCAGGGCGGCGTCCCAGCCGCGGCTGCCCGGCGTGTCGGGCGTCGCCGAGAGCCAGAAGTGTCCGGCCGCCACTCGTTCGAACCGTGCGGACCGGTAGAAGACGGGCGTCATCTCGCCGGCTTCGCGGCCGTCGTCGCGTCCCGCGGCCACCGCCTCGTACCCCGGCAGGCCCGCCGCCAGCTCGTCGCGCTGGAACGCGAGCACCTCCTGCAGGCCGAGGAGGTCGGGATCGAACTCCCGGATCACGTCGAGCACGGCCTCGCGCCGCCGCGGCCAGGCGTCGTCGCCGTCGGCGGCGGTGCCGTAGCGGACGTTGAAGCTCATCACCCGCACGGGCTGGACATCGGGCTCGCCGCCGCAGGCGATCGCCGCCCAGACGGCCGCCGCGACGACGGCCTTCCACGACAGCCTGTTCATCGACGCACGCACGGGCAGTCGCGCGGGAGCACCATCCGGATGCAGCCGGGCTCCGCGGCGAAGCGAAACGACGTGCCCGACTGCGGCTCGCCGTCGAGATTCACCGGGACGGGAGCCGGCGCCGACACCTCGATCCACGCCGTCCGCGCCCGCACCACGTAGTCGCCGGCGGCGCGGTTGGCGAGGATCTCGGAGACGACCTGCCCGGCCGCCGCCGCCGGAAAGGCCCGCAGCCAGACGACGTCGAGCAGCCCGTCGTCGATCGCGGCGGTGGGGGCGAGCGGCTGCCCTCCGCCGGCCTGCCGGCCGTTGCAGATCGCTCCCACCACCATCGCGCCGTCGACCAGGCCGGCGGCGGTGCGAATCGAGCAGTCGTAGGGCACGAAGTGCGCCGCCTTCACGAGCCCCATCAGCGTGTAGGCCCCGCCGCCGAGAAAGTTCTTGAGCTCCACGGGCGTCTCGGCCGTGACGGCCGCGCCGAACCCGCCGGCGGCCACGTTCACGAACCAGGCGTCGTTGCAGCGGCCGAGGTCGACGGCCCGCGGTGTGCCGTCGAGCGCGAGCGTCAGCGCGGCGTCCGCCGCCGCGGGCACGCCGCAGGCGGTCGCGAAGTCGTTGGCGGTACCGAGCGGCAGGATGCCGAGCGCCGGCCGCCCCGGGGACGCGACCGCCATCAATGCGTTGGCCGCCTCGTTGACGCTCCCGTCGCCGCCGCCGGCGATGACGAGCGGGACGCCCTCGGCGGCGGCCTCGGCCACGAAGCGCGCCGCGTCGCCGCGTTCCCAGGTCACCCGCACCCCGAGGTCGTGCCCGGCGGCGCGGGCGGCCTGGACGGCCATCCGCACGTCGGGCCGGTCGGCCTTCTTGCCGTTGAGGATCAGGCGGGCGTGCATGGCCGCAGCGTAGCACGTGGCGGGGGTACCATGCCGCGATGATCTCGCTCGCCGATCACCCGCGACTCCGCCTCGCGTTTCTCTGTCTGCTCTACGTGGGGCAGGGGATCCCCTACGGCTTCGTCACCGTCGCCCTCGCCGCGCATCTGGCGGCCCATGGGGCAACCGCCGCGGCGATCGGCGGCGTGATCGCGATGGCGGTGCTGCCGTGGAGCTTCAAGTGGGCCTGGGGGCCGGTGGTCGACTCGGGCCGCCTCGCGGCCTTGGGCCGGCGACGGCCGTGGCTGATTCTCGCCCAGGCCATGATGATCGCCACCGCCGCGGCGGTGGCCGTCGTGGCCGACACCGACACCGCCAGCCTCGGCTGGGCGGTGCTCGTGCACAACGTGTTCGTGGGGCTCCAGGATGTGGCCGTCGACGCGCTGGCCGTCGATCAGCTCGAGGGGGGCGACCGCGAGCGGGCCAGCGGCATGATGTATGGCTCGGCCTACGTCGGCACCTTCCTGGGCGGCGCGGGGCTCGGGATCGTGACGGCGCGGTACGGCCTGCCCGCGGCGGTGGCCGCCATGGCCGCGGCGCAGGCGGCGCTCCTCGGCCTCGTCGTGCTCGTGCGCGAAGGACCGCCGCGGCGTCTCGACGACGGCCCCGCGGCGCCCCCACTCGGGCTGCTCGCCATGGCGCGGGCGCTCGTCCGCGGGATGCTCGCGGCCCGGGCCGTGCGGGCCGCGGCCGCGGCGTTTCTCCTCAAGCTGATGCCGGCGGCCCTGTCGGTGCTGATGCTCGTGCAGCTCATCGAGCGGTTCGGCTGGTCGCAGGAGCGATACGCCACGGTGACCGGCGGGGTGGGCGTGCTCCTCGGCCTCGCGGCCGCCGTGGGGGCCGGGATCGTCGCGGCCCGGATCGGTCCCCGTCCCACGGCGATCGCCGCGAGCCTGGCGCTCGGCCTGGCGTGGATCGCGTTCGGGCTCGCCGCCGCGTGGTGGGATCGCACCGCCGTCGTGTTCGGCTACGTCGTCGCCGACACGGTCTGCCTCGCGGCCACGAGCGTGGCGCTGTTCTCCATCTTCATGCGGGTGGCGTCGCCCGCCGTCGCGGCCACCCAGTTCACCGCCTCGATGGCGATCATGAACCTGGCCACGAGCACCGGCTCGTGGCTCGCGGGGCCGCTCGGCCAGGCCATCGACACGCCCACGGCGTTCCTGCTCGCGGGCTGCCTGCAGCCGGCTCTCGCGTGGCTGATCCCGGCCGAGTCGTCCCCATCGCCCGAGGACTGACGGCCGGTCGGCGGCCCCGTCGGTCATGCCAGGTCGGCGAGCGGAACCTCCGACAGCGGCGGACGGCCGTCCCCCGCCTCCCAGCCGAACAGCGTCTCGACGATCGGCCCGCAGACGCGGCCCTGGCAGGGCCCCATGCCGATGCGGGTCATCAGCTTCGCTTCCCGCCAGCAGCCGTGCCCCAGCAGCCGACCGAACGCCACGTCCTCGCAGCGACACACGATCGTGTCGTCGGCCGCGAGCCGCGCGAGCCGGCGGTCGAGGCGAAACGTCCGCTCGAGCCCGCGGGCGAACCGCCGCCAGCGACGGGCGGCCGGCAGGAGCCGCGTGG
>JBIIMU010000319.1:0-3836 GCA_044337845.1 Pirellulales bacterium
TGCCACGAGTTCCGCTGGTCGCGAAGCCAGCGGGGAGCGAGCCGGTTTGTGGCGGTCGTGCCCGCCGTTGCGGGTAGCGTGAAGGGGAGATCCTCGCAGCTGTCTTCATACCGCTCTTCCGGCGTGAAGTTGGCATGCACCGCCTTGTGGGAGAGATAGAGGAAGAACGGCTTGTCGGCGGCCTTCTGCCGCTCGAGCCAGTCGATCGCGTAGTCGGTGAGCTCGGTCGTGATGTAGCCGGCCTGCTTCACCCGCCGTCCGTCCACGTTGAGCGTGTAGTCCGCTGTCGGCGGCAGGTAGTGCCCCTGCCCGGCGAAGCTCACCCAGTGGTCCCAGCCCGGCTGCGGGGCGTCGCTTTCGCCCCCCATGTGCCATTTGCCGATGAAGGCGGTCGCGTAGCCCGCCTTCTGCAGGTACTGCGGAAAATAGACCGTGTCGGGCGGGATCGGGCGGTTGTTGTCGATCACCCGGTGCCGGAAGGTGTAGAGTCCCGTGAGGATCGACGCGCGGCTCGGCGAGCAGAGGGACGTGGCCACGAGGGCGTTCTTGACGTAGGCGCCGTTGGCCGCCATCGCATCCATCGCGGGCGTCTTCGCGAGCGGGTGGCCGAGGAAGCCCATCGCGTCGTGGCGGTGGTCGTCGGAGAGGATGAACACCACGTTCCGGGGCTTCCCGCCGGCAATCGGCTCCGGCACGATCTCGGCGGGCACGGGAGCCGCGGCCCGGGCGATGGCCGGGGTGAGGATCATGAGGCAGGCAAGAATCCGGTGCATGGCGAGGCGGGCTCGAAGGAGGTGGGGTTGGGGGACTCGCGGAGCGGCCGAGGGCACCCTGGCGGCTGGGCACACCATGCGCGAGGCACGCGACCGCCCGCCACGCGTGCCGTTCGTCATCGTCGTCGCACCGCCCTTACGGAAGCGATTCCTTCTCGCCCTGGTTGATGCTGCTGGCAGCCTTCCAGGTGGGCAGATCGATGGTGTCGGCCACGAACCGCACCGAGCCATCGCACATCGCCACGGCGACGCCGGCCGGATGCTTGCTGCGCGACGCGAGCGAGTAGGTGCTCTCGGTGCTGCTGTTCGTGCACGGCAGGCCAGCTTCCGGACGATCCGCGCACACCGACACATCGTCGTCCTGCGAGTTTGGCGTGACCCGCGTCGAGATCTGGTAGGTGCCGCCCGTGGCATTCCAGATCCGTGCCCTGCGGTCGATGGGCTGCCCGGCCTGGGACGGTGCCTGGATCATCTCCATGAGCATGAGCGTCTTGCTCGTGCCATCGGTGATCTCGGAAAACTTGGCCCCGTAGTCCGGGGCAAATGGTGCCTTGGCGTTCGTGTCGTTGAACTGCGTTCCGAACGTGATCTTGCCCCAGTTGACGCCATAACTGCCCTTCCGGTCACCGCCCTGCGCCTGGGCGCTGTCCATCACCTGCGACGTGTCGCTCGGACACTGATACGACGAGATCACCTGGCCCACCACGTTGAGCTGGGCCTGCCAGCTCTTCTTGAAGTCGTAGAGAGCGGCCCGGCCCCCCTCCTCGATGAAGGGGAGCACAAACACGACCGTCGGCGATTTGACCGTAGTGTTCGTCGCACTCAGATACGACTGATTCCCGGGGGGAAGCCTCTTCTTGGCGGCGTGGTAGCTGTGCATCGCCAGTCCGAGTTGCTTCACGTTGTTGGTGCACGAACTCCGCCGAGCCGCCTCACGGGCGCTCTGCACGGCCGGCAGCAGCAGCCCGATCAGTACCGCGATGATGGCGATCACGACGAGCAGTTCCACGAGCGTGAATGCCCGCGGTCGCCGGAAAGACGGTGTCATGCTCCTGCCCTCCTGACGCGCGCACAACCCCCGCCGACGGCTGCGAGGCACGCTCCCTTCTCTTTCTCTTCCCCCCGACAGCCGAAAAGTGCCACACACCCGCCGTTCTGCGGGAAAATCGGAACGCTCGCCGCCAGGCGGCTGCTCACGGGAGGCGCTTGACGCGAAGGTTACGGAAGCGAGCCTCGCTGCCCGGGTCGTGTGCCTGCAGGGCGAAGGTCCCATGAGAGAGCCTGCGGGTGCCTGTCACGCCCTCCGGCTCGACGAACTCGAACAGCGTCTTGCCGTCGACCATCACGGTGATCCGCTTGCCCTTCACGATCAGTTCCTGGGTGAACCAGGTGTCGTCGGATACCGGCGACGAGAAGACCTTCACGACGTTGTAGATGCTGCCGGTCCGCACCGGGTCTTTCGTGAACGAGTTGTTGACCTGCATCTCATATCCGACCTCCGGCCAGCCCTCCTGCTGGAAGGTCGTGTGAAAGAAGATCCCGGCATTCGCATTGGGCCGCGTCATCACCTCCGCCTTGAGGTGGAAGTTGGTGAAGTCCGCAGGTGTTTCCGGCTCCGAGCCGACGTAGAACAGATGGCTTCGCGGGCCGTGGCAGACGATGGCTCCGTCGGCGACGGTCCAGCTGTCCACGTTCTCGCTGGCCTTCCAGCCCGCCAGTGTCGCGCCGTCGAACAGGCTCGTGAACCCCGGCTCCTCACCCCGGGCGATCCCGGAACATGCCAGAAGCAGGGCTGGGAAAAGGGGCGGGAGCGGGACGCGCGAGACGCGGGTGCGGGATCCGGCGCGGCGGCTCGCGACCAGGAGCACGACGGCACTCATGGCCGCGAGCCCGATCGCCGACGGCTCTGGCACCGCCGCCACGCTGCCTGCCGCCCCCGGGGCCGTGTTGTAGTTGCCGGCGTCGTAGAGCCCCGTGGCGAAGAAGTCGGCGGCGTCGAGGATGTCCACGATGCCGTCGTAGCTGAAGTCGCCCTCGAACCAGACCGCCGGCGAGCCCGTGTCGAACTTGCCGCCGGAGAGGAAGTTGGCCGCGTCGAGGATGTCGATCGACCAGTCGATGTTGGTGTCGCCCGGGGCCGCGTAGGCCGTCGTCAGCGAGCCGTCGCCGTTGTCGATCCAGCCCACGGCGCGGGGCGTGCCGGCGGCCGACTCGGCCGCGGCCGTGGTCGAGGTGATGCCGCTGGTGCCATTCCACGAGCCGTCGCTCCGCCCCTCGAGGATTTCGGCCACGAGTTCCGTGGCGGTCATGCCGCTCGAGATCGTCAGGGCCCCGCTCGTGAGGTCCATGAGGCCGTTGCCGCTGGCGAGATCGAGGCTCGCCACGCTCGTGGACGTGACGGGCGCGACTTGCCCCGTCCCCCCGGCCATGACGACCAGCCGACTCGCCGAGAGTGCCGAGCCGTTCGCCAGCTGGAGCACGCCCCCCTGCACCGTCGTGCTCCCCGTGAGCGTGTTGGCCTGGTCGAGCACGAGCATGCCACCGCCGATCTTCACCACCGGGATCGAGCCCGAGAGCGTGGGATAGCCGGCCGCGGTCTGCGTCTGGGTCGTGCCGCTCGGCACATCGATCGTGATCACCGTCGACGCGCCGGCGGTGAACACGAGGTTGAGGTCGTTGCCGCTCTGGGCCAGCGAGAAGGTGCCGCCGCCGAGCCCGTTGGCAAACCCGCCGGTGCCGTTGGTGGCTCCGGAGACGACCGAGAACTTGTCGCTCGCGAAGCCGGTGATGCCGCCGGCGGCCGACGCGATCCGCCAGGTGTAGTTCTGGGACGCATCGAAGTTGGCCGCGGAGCCGCTGACCACGGGCGCGATGCCCGAGAGCGTCCAGAGGTTGAGCCTGAACGGATCGGCACTCGTCGACGCGATCGCCAGCGTGCCCGTCACGCTGGTAAAGTCCCAGGCCGAGCCGGCCGATCCTGTGCCGGAGAGCAGCTGCCAGTTGTAGTTGCCCCCGGAGTTCCACGTCAGGCCGCCGGACACGTCGAGCGTGCCGAGGCCCGCA
>JBIIMU010000321.1:0-3819 GCA_044337845.1 Pirellulales bacterium
CAGCACCGACCGGTCGCGGGCGATCACCGCGGCGGCGGTCTCGTCGCAGGTACTCTCGATGGCGAGCAGTGGCATGGTCCGACACGCAGGGCGGAAGCGGGCCCGGGGAGCCGCGGCCCGCCGGCACTCAGAAGTCGTACCACATTCCGAAGCCGTAGCGGTTTTGATTCGCCCACACGAACTCGTACTGCGGATCGGACCCGTAGAGATACTCGAAGCCGACCCTGAAGAGCTTCTCGCTCCGCCAGCCACGCCAGGCCCAGCCGGTCTGCACGCAGACGTTGCCGCCCCAGTCGAGCTCCTGCCGGGACATGCCGTTGATGGCGAAAAACGGTGCCCCGCGGATGCCCGTCGGACGGGCCTGGATCAGTTCGGTGCCAAACTGAAACTCCCAGGGCTCCGAGCCGCCGGAGTTGAAGAACGAGTAGCCCACTTCCCCGTAGAGGCGGAGCCAGTCGAGCAGGTAGTACGAGTTGCCCCAGACGATGACGTCGCGGACGTAGTTGATCCGCGGATACCACGGATACTTCACCATCACCTCGTCGCCGAGGTGGGCGCTGTTGTGGTAGTAGGCGAGTTTCGTCTGCCAGCGGCCGACGCCGTAGACGAGCGGGATCCCGAAGCGATAGTCGGACGACCGCAGATCGCGGTCGTCCTGCGGATCGAGCCGCACGAACGCCGCGCCCTCGATCTGGACTTCGAAGCCCTGGGGGTGGAGCACCGGGTCGGAGCCGTAGCGCAGGATCGACGCCCGGCCGCCGAGCGTGGTGTCCCAGAGCGTGCCGTTGGAGGTGGACGGATGGATCGGGTCGGGCGCCGAGTCGTGGTACCAGACCGAACCGATCCGCGGCTCCTTGGGACCCGCGAGGTAGCTGGTGTAGATCAGGTTGTTCGGCAGCAGGTGCCAGCCCCACGGCCTCGGCGCCCAGAGGTCGTCGAAGCAATCGGGATAGCCCCCGGCGGGCGGGCAGCCCTCCTCGCAGCACGAGTCGGGGCCGCACGCGCCGTCGAGCACGACCGGCGCTCCGCCGCGGGTCGACGGCAGCGGCTCCACGACCGCCGGCCCGGAGTAGAAGCCGTCTTCGGGCAGCGTGAGCGGCGGCAGCGCCTCGGCGGCAGCGGGCCCGTCACCACGGGCGATGCCCCCGCCGCACAGCAGCACGACCCACACCGCACCGAGCCACGCGGTGCGGACGCGATGGCCGACGCCGCGGCCCGGCTCGACGGCCCGAACGGCGGCGGTGGAGGGTGCGGTTGTCATGCGCTCGAGGACGACGGTCGGGCGGGTGCGAGCGGCCGGGTTGCGAACCCGGGACGCCGCGGCGACACTCTAGGGGCGTGCATCGTGGGACCCCCAGAGAGATCGGCACGCCGACCCCGTTTTCGGAAGCCGCCGTGGAAGTCCGGCGCGGGGTTGCCGGAGGCCTGGCAGGCGGGGAAAGATCGCGAATCACCAGGTTCGTCAGTTCGCCTCGCTTGACTCACTCGCGCACCTCACCCCCATGCAGCCGTCCACCCAGCCTCCTTCCAGTCCGGCCGCGCCGGAGATCGCGACGGCCCTCGGCCGCATCCCCAGCGGCCTGTTCGTGGTCACCTGGTGCGACGGCGGATCCGACCGCTGCATGCTCGCCAGCTGGGTGATGCAGGCGGGGTTCGCTCCGCCGCAGGTCAGCGTGGCCATCGGCGAGTCGCGCGACCTGCTGGCGGCGGTCGACCGCGGGCAGCCGTTCGTGGTGAGCGTGCTCGCGGAGTCGCAGCGTGGCCTGCTCGCCCGCTTCGGCAAGCCCGGTCCGGACGCCTTCGCCGGACTCGACGTGCAGCGCACGGCGTCGGGCGCCGTCGCGCTGCCCGACGCCGCCGCCTGGCTGGAGTGCCGGCCCACCGCGCGGGCGGCCCACGGCGACCATGTCGTGGTGCTGGCGGAGGTCGTGGCGGCGGGGGGCGGCGGCGGCGAGCCGGCCGTCCACGTGCGGCGAAACGGACTGCGATACTGACGGTCGTCACCGGTCGAGCTCTCGGAGGATCGCGATGCCACGTGCCACCCGCCCCCGGTTTCGGATGCCGACCCTGGTCCTCGCGCTGGCGGGCCTGATGGCGGTCGGCTGCTCGGACTCGCGGCCCGCGGCCACGCCCCGGGACGCCGCGGCGACGCCGGCCGCGACGGCCGACCCGAAGCCGCGGCGGCTGATCTTCATCACCAACGGCGACGATCCCTTCTGGGACGCCTGCCTGAGCGGGCTCAAGGAGGGCGAGAAGCGGTTCGGCTGCGCGGCGGCCGGCCTGACGGTCGCCCGCGACGTGAACAACGGCACCGCCGAAGGCCAGATCGAGCGGCTCCGGCAGTACGCCACGCAGGACGACGTGGCCGGCGTGGCGATCAGCGTCATCCAGGCCGACAACCAGTCGATCATCGACGAGATGAAGCGGCTCCAGGGCAAGGGCGTCAAGGTGATCACCGTCGACGCCGACGTCAATCGCGACACGTTCCGCGACGCCCGCCCCTACTACATCGGCACCGACAACCGCGTCGGCGGCCGGACGCTCGGCGTCGCCGCCAAGGCGATCCTCGAGGCCAAGGGGATGAAGGAGGGGGGCTACGTCCAGTTCGCCGGGTTCACCGACAACGACAATGCCCGCGATCGCATGGACGGCGTGAGCGAGTCGCTCGGCACCGCCTACGTCCAGCGCGACCGCATGGCGGACGAGATGGACCACCTCCGGGCCCGCGACAACGTCCGCAATGCGATGCAGAACCACAAGGACGTCGCCGCCCTGATCGGGATCTGGGCCTACAACGCCCCGGCCATCGCCGACGTGATCACCGAGACCGGGTCGCGCGACCGCTACGTGGTGGCCACGTTCGACGCGGCGCCGCTGGCCATCGGGCAGATGGAGAAGGGCACCATCGACGCGATGGTCGTCCAGAATCCCTTCGAGATGGGCGTGCAGACCGTGCGCCTGCTCAAGGCGATGGTCGAGAACGACACCGCCGTGCTCGCGGAGATGTATCCCCGGAGCGGCCAGCCGGGCGGCGACGTCTACACGACCGGCCTGCGGGTCGTCGTTCCCGCCGAGTCGTCGCCGGTGACGGCGGCCCTCTTCGACCCCGCCGTCGTGGAGTTCATGACGCTCCCGGCCTTCAAGGCCTGGCTCGCCCGGTACGGACTGACGGGATCCTGACCGATGGCGTCGCACGGCAGTCCGGCGGGCCGGCGTCTGCCCCGGCA
The DNA here is from genome assembly GCA_044337845.1 of Pirellulales bacterium. Taxonomy (GTDB): domain Bacteria; phylum Planctomycetota; class Planctomycetia; order Pirellulales; family UBA1268; genus QWPN01. The sequence goes on from JBIIMU010000321.1 coordinate 3,228, forward strand.
CGAACTGGCGCTCCTGGCGGCGACCGTCGCCGTGTTCGTGATCACGGGCTGGCTCGACCCGAACCACACCTACTTCACCAACTGGGCCGAGAGCCGCGACATCATCCTGCGGAACACGGCCCTGCTCGGCATCATCGCCCTGGGCTCCGCCGTGGTGATCATCGCCGGCGGCATCGACCTGGCGGCCGGCTCGATGGTGGCGTTCAGCGCCACCACCTGCGCCCTGGTGCTCACCCTCTTCTCGGCGGCCGACGACCGCCGGCTGGTCACCGTGGGGCCGGCGGGCATCGCCGCCGCGATCGCGGCCGCCCTGGCCTCCGGGCTGCTCGTCGGCACCCTCCACACCTGGCTCATCACGGCCATCCGTCTCCCCCCGTTCGTCGCCACGCTGGCCACACTGGTGGGCCTCCGCAGCTTCGCCCGGGCGATGTGCCTGTTCGTCACGCGGGAGCGCTGGGGGAGCGAATCGCAGCAGATCAACGTCAACACCCCGTTCTTCGTCTGGCTCAAGGAGCACAACGTCTGGATCACGACGGGCACGTTCCTCGTGCTCGCCGTCGTCACCTGGCTGATTCTCTCGAGGACCGTGCTC
>JBIIMU010000322.1:0-3804 GCA_044337845.1 Pirellulales bacterium
GAAGCGCCTCGGCGATCGCAGGGGTGATCCGGGCCTTGCCAAGGTCGAGTGTAGGACCAACGGTCTCGGAACCCCTCTGCACGACCTCCCCGTGCTCTGCGATCGCCTTGGCCGATTCGAGCGAGAGCGTCTCGAGATACGGAAAATCCAAGTCATAGGGAAACTCCGCAAGAATGGCGGCGATCTCCGGGGGCAGATCGATCAGCCCGACCGAGATCCCCCACGATCGCCTGCCCTTGGCCAGTGCCCGAGCGGTGGCGGGCGAAATCTCTTTGATTCCGTTCAACTCCAGCCTGTCGCCATCGTGCGAGACAAGCGCTGCGGCAACCTCCGGCGTGACCGACTTCAGTCCCCAGAGCCGCAAACAGCCATACCGCTGCGCGAGCATGCGGGCCGCTTCTTCATCCAGATTTGCCAGCGCGGGCAAGGTCAGAAACGTGTCTTCGTCGGGAGTGGCCAGAGCTTCAGCGACTGCGGGCGACACCGCGGTGACATTCGCGAGGGTGAGTACCCGATACTGTTGGGCAAGCTCGCGTGCCTTCTCGGGGGTGATAGTAGCTTCGGTGTACACGAACCCGGAGGGGACGCGGTAGTCGCCGAAATAATCCCGATCCTCTTTATTTGCGTGAGCAGAAGCCGTCATGGCCAGACTCGCCACCAGAGTCACCCGCGCGAGAAGGGGGCGCCCTGTGCGACCCCTGGCCGGAATCGCTCCGGGAAGCCACTCGCCGAAACGTGCCATCATGCCCGATGCTCCTCCGGTGGCCGGTGGTTCGGAAATCCATACGACGCTGGATCCCGATCCGGCACAAACGTCAGGCTCAGCACGCATGCCATCGCGCACGTTCTTGTCGGCCCGGATGCTGTCCCGGACATCAAGCGTATAGTCGTAATTTTCTGGAAGTTCCCCGCCGTCCCGATGACGCTTGTTGTACCCCGGCGCCGCCCGTGTGGAGATTGGCCGCCGACAGCACGAGCGTGCCCGGGCCCTGCTTGATGAGGGCGTCGCCCCCGATGTGGACATTCGAATCGATCCGCGTGATCGCATCGGGGACCGAGAACGTCGCGAGCAGATGCCGCGGCTCCAGTGCCTCGGCGGCTGTCAGGGAGCGGAAGAAGGATCTACGCCCCCCCCCGCTTTCTCCGAGAATCCGTACCGCCCCAAGGCCGCCCGCGTGGTGACTGTGGCATGTCTCATACCCCCTGGTGGAGATCGCCCTTGTGAGGGGTCACGCTACAGCCGCCGGGTGGCGGCCGTCAAGCGCCGGGTTCGCCGGGCGACCTCGCGGCTTGCCGACGCCCTGGCCCGACAGATCCCGCCGGAACGGCGGCGCGGGTAGGCTTTTTCCTACTCATGACCGCGCGACCCTGCCCACGTCGATCCCTCTCCCGCCGGAGCTTTCTGGCAGCGTCGCTCGCCGCCGGCGGCGCGGCCCTCGCCCGCGGCGGCGAGGCGGCTGTCCGCCGCCGCGGCATCCGGCTCGGGTTCGACAACTTCGCCGTGCGGGCGCTGAAGTGGAACGCCCGGCAGCTCGTCGATCATGCCGAGTCGCTCGCCTGCGACTCCGTGTTCATCACCGACTTCGGACCCTTCGAGGGCCGCACCGACGCCGCCGCGCTCGCCGCCCTCCGGGCCTACGCGGCCGACAAGGGCGTGACGCTCGAACTCGGCTCGTGGAGCATCTGCCCCACGTCGAAGACCTTCAAGCCGGAGTTCGGCTCGCCCGCCGAGCATCTCGCCACCGGCATCCGCATGGCCAAGGCCCTCGGCTCGCGGGCCTTTCGCGTGATCCTCGGTAACCACGAGGATCGCCTCTCGCCCGGCGGGATCGCGGCCCGGATCGACGACACCGTGGCCGTGCTGCGGGCCGTGAAGCCGCAGGCCCTCGACGCCGGCGTGACGATCGCCGTGGAGAACCACGCCGGCGACCTCCGCTCGGCCGAACTGAAGTCCCTCGTGGAGGAGGCCGGGCCGGACTTCGTGGGCGTGAACTTCGACTCGGGCAACGCCTGCTGGACGCTCGAGGATCCCGTGCGGGCCCTGGAAACGCTCGCCCCGCACGTCGTGACCACGAGCCTCCGCGATTCGATGGTCTGGCACACGCCCGAGGGCGTGGCCGTGCAGTGGACCGCACTGGGCGAGGGATGCACCGATCTTCCCGCCTTCTTCGACCTCTTCGAGAAGGCCTGCTCCGGCGTCACGGTGCACATCGAGACGATCTCGGGCTTCGCCCGGAAGTTTCCGATCTACGACCGCGGCTTCTGGCAGGCGTTTCCCGACGCCCGGGCCGACGAGCTCGCCGCCTTCATGGCCCTCGCCGAGCGGGGCCATGCGATCGAGCCGTTCCGGCCGCCGTCCGGCGGCGACCGCGCGGCCCTACCAGCTCGACGAACTCGCCCGGAGCATCCGCCACGGCCGCGACGTGCTCGGGCTCGGCCTCCGCGGCTGACCCGGCGGGTCCGCATCGCTCACGCGATGGCGGCTTCCTGGGAACCGAGGCATGGTAACGGCGTGAGCCGTACGAAAGCCGTCGGGAATCGAGGAAGCGTAACGGCGTGAGCCGTACGACTGTCCGCATCGCTCACGCGATGGCGGCGTCGGGGCGCGTCACTTCTGCCGAAACACGAACACGCCCCGCTTGTTCGCCACCACCACGTCGGGCTTCGTGTCGGCGTTGACGTCGGCCACGGTCACCTGCGTGCCCACGCCGCTGTCGTCGTCGATCTGCTCGGCCACGAACCGGGCTCCGCCCGAGCCGTCGCGGACCAGCCGAAACCACACCAAGACCGGCGGTGCGTTGGGGTCGATGTCGCCCTTGATGCCGTGGGCCCAGCGGCGCTTGCCCGTGACCACGTCCTGGAGGCCGTCGCCGTCGAGGTCGGCGAGCGCCAGGGCGTGCAGCTGGCTGAACGTGATCCCCTGCTCGTTCTCCTCGGGCTTGGCCCCCATGATGCGATGCTCCGCAAACGAGCCGTCGGCCCGCTGCTCGAACCAGCCGAGGCCGCAGCCGTGGGCGTCGTAGCTCGTGATCACGTCGGCGCGGCCGTCGCCGTTGACGTCGGTCACGAGCATCTGCGCCCCGCCCCGCGCGGCCGGCGGCCCGAACGGCCCGGGATGGAAGGGCCAGAGCTCCGCCGCGGCGTCGGCCGGCTGCTCGAACCAGCCGTCCTTCGTGAGGAGATCCATCCGGCCGTCGCCATTCAGGTCGCCGGCTCCGTAGCCGTGCGTGTAGCGGAAATACTTCTCGTCGTTCTCAGGCGTCCGGGGCGTGATCGGATGAAACCGCGCCTGCGCGACCGGCTCGGCCCAGTCGATCGTGGCGAACCCGAGCCGGCCGCCTCCCTTGCCCTTGCCCTCCGGCTTCACCCGATCGCTCGAGTGCACGAGCAGTTCCGGCCTGCCGTCGCCGGTCATGTCCAAGAGACCAGGCGATTCGCCGTCGGCCACGTCGAAGATGGCGTGCTTGGCCCAGTGGCCGGCCTGGCCCTGCGGGTTCACGAACACGTGCGCCGGCTCGCCCGGCAGGCCATACACGAGGATCTCGGCCCAGCCATCGCCGGTGAAGTCGTGGGCGAAGGCGAGAAAGTAGTCGGAGTAGCCGCGGGCCGGATCGTAGGGTGTCTTCGATGGGCCGGAGGGGTTGTCGGCCGGCGGCGTGAACTCGGTCGTGCGGGCGAAGTCGGGGCCGTGCCAGATCGTGTTGCCTGCGGTGATGTCGGCGTGGCCGTCCTTGTCGAAGTCGGCGACGGCACAGCCCTCGGCCACGAACCGCTCGGAGAGCGTCTGCTTCTCGAAGGTGGCAG
>JBIIMU010000323.1:0-3798 GCA_044337845.1 Pirellulales bacterium
CCCGTCGAAGGCGATGTTCTCGATCCTCACCGGGCGGCCGAGATGCCCCCCAAGCGCCTCGGCGAGCCTCACGCTCACGCCGGCCGGCCGGCCCTGGGGGTCGGTCATCTCGAACGGCGGATAGGAGAGCTCCATCCCGACGCGGAGCGGCTCGGCCGCGGCGCAGGCCGAGGCCACGACCAGCGATCCGAGCAGCAGGGACCAAACGGTGTGTGTCATGGGCGGAAGTCTACGGCCGCCGACGCCCCCCGTGTCAGCCGCGGCGGCCGCCCGAGGAGAGGCCCAGCTGGGTGCGGCGTTCTTCCATCGCCCGCCGGTACTCCGACCGTTGGGCCCGCTGCTCGGGCGTCGATTGGTCGAGTCGCCGCTTGCTGCGTTCGTTGCGGGCCTCTTCCGAGCCCCGGCGGTTGCCACCGGCCGTCGCGCCGCCACCCGGGCCGCCACCCGGAGGACCGCCGCCCGGGCCGCCCCGGCCGCCGTCCGCCTGCTGGCCACCGGACGACCGCTCCTGATCCCGCCGCTCCCGTTCGGCCTGCCACTGCTTGCGGCGTTCCTCGTCGGCCTTGATCCGGCGGTCGAGCTCCGCCTGTCGCTTGTCCGGGGCCAGAGCGAAGTACGAAGCCGACTCCGCCCGCTCCCGCGCCTCCCAGACCCGTCCCATCTGCTGGCCGACCTGGTCGCGGTACTGCGGGGGCACCTCCCGCATCTTCTCGAACATCGTCCGCGTGCTGGGGGCGGATGCGAAGGGCACCTCGCCGCGGGCCACGCGGTCGTATTCGGCCACCTGCTGGTTGACGACCTGCTCGATCTCCGCGACCGCCTTGGGCGACGAGAAGAATCCCATCAGCCAGAGCACCGGCATGGCGATCAACGCGAGGACGGCGAGCACGCCCCCCGCCCGCTTCGCGAACCTGCCGACGGCCCCCTGCCTGTTCTTCTCGGCCGCGAGGGCCGCAACCGCCCGCCGCTTGTCCGACGTGGATGCCATGAGTCGTCTCCGATGCAGGAAGGATAGCGTCGGCGCGGACCGCCGCCACATGGCTTGAACGGCGGACCCGCCGCAAGGTTTCAGCCACCCCGGGGGCCGGCCGGCTCGCGGGCCGGGCCGGGAGGCGTCAGAGCCCGCGAAATGCCGCGTCCAGCACGTCCAGCATGAAATCGGCATCCGCCGCCGTCAGGCACATCGGCGGCTTGATCCGCAGCACGTTGCCGTGGAGCCCCCCCTTGCCGATCAGCAGGCCGAGTTCCCGGCAGCGTTCGAACACCCGCGCGCACTCCTCCTTGGCGGGAGCCTTGCCGACGCGGTCCTTCACCAGCTCGATCCCGAGCATCAGCCCCAGGCCGCGGACGTCGCCGATGAGGTCGTGCCGCCGGGCGAGTGCCTGGAAGCCCGCCTTGAGCTTCGCCCCGAGCGTCGCGGCGTTGGCCTGGATGCCGTCTTCGTCGATCACCCGGAGCACGGCGCGGCCCTGCGTGCAGACCACGGGGTTGCCCCCGAAGGTATTGAAGTGGATCCGGGAGGTGAGGGCCTGGGCGATGGCCGGCGTGGTCACCACGGCCGCCAGCGCCGCGCCGTTGCCGATGCCCTTGGCCATGGTGACGATGTCCGGGATCACCCCCTGCGTCTCGAAGCCCCAGAAGTGGGAGCCGGTGCGGGCGAAGCCCGACTGCACCTCGTCGGCGATGCACAGGCCGCCGGCGGCGCGGACGTGGGCGTAGGCCGCCTTCAGGTAGCCGTCGGGAAACACGACCGCCCCGCCCACGCCCTGGATGCTCTCGGCGATGAAGGCCGCGACCTTCCCGGGCGTGCCGAACTCGATCAGGTTCTGCACGTCGGCCGCGTACTTCGGGCCCGCCTCGGGGTCGTCGTAGCCGTAGGGGCCGCGGAGCCGGTCGGGGAAGAGGGCGTGGTGCACGCCGAAGGAGTGCGGCACGTTGAACTTCCACGTGTGATGGCTGGTGAGGCCCATCGTCTGCATGCTGCCCCCGTGGTAGCAGTTGCGGAGGGCGAGCACGTCGTAGTTGCCCGTGAACGCCCGGGCCATCAGGATCGCGAGGTCGTTGGCCTCGGAGCCCGAGTTGGTGAAGTAGCACACCTTCAGGTCGCCGGGCATGCGGGCCGCGAGGTCGCGGGCATACTCGGCGATGCAGGGATTGAGGTAGATCGTGGTGGTGTGCTGGAGGATCTCGTTCTGGCGGTTCACGGCCGCCACGATCGTCGGGTGGCAGTGGCCCACGCTCACGGTCACGATGCCGCCGAAGCCGTCGAGGTAGCGGCGGCCCGTCTCGTCGTAGAGGTACTGCATGTGCCCCTCGACGATCATCAGGGGCTCCTTGTAGTACGTGAAGATCGCCGGGTTCACGAACTGCTTCCGCAGGGCCAGCACCTCCTGCTTCGACGGCCCGGCATACACCCTCGGCCGGTGCTCGCAGGCCGGCAGGCTCGGGGGGGCGGACGTGACGGTGGCCATGGAGCCTCCTGGGGTCGGACGCGATCAAAGACGGGGAAAGAGCGGCCGCAGCGCCGAGTAGAGCACGAAGCCGAGGGCGAAGCCCGTGAACCACGCGTAGTGGTACCCCGCCACGAGCCAGCCGGGGAATGCCGATTCGCCGGCGGCGCCGATCCGCACGAGGAAACCGGGCAGGTTGGGGAGCACGGCCAGGGCGAGCGCCGCGAAGGCCACGAGGCTGAAGCCCCCCGAGTAGCGATACTCGCCCGCGGAGCGGTAGAGGTCGTCGACCACCAGTCGGCAGCGTCGCCAGAGGAAATAATCGGCGATCATGATCCCGGCGATCGGCCCGAGCAGGGCGCTGTAGCCGATCAGCCACGTGAAGATGTAGCCGCTGGGATCCTGGTAGAGCTTCCAGGGAAACATGAGCACGCCGATGGCCGCCGTGATCAGGCCGCCGGTGCGGAAGCTCACCAGCCGCGGCGCGAGGGCTGCGAAGTCGTTGGCGGGCGAGACGACGTTGGCGGCGATGTTGGTGGAGAGGGTCGCCACCACGAGCGTGACGAGGGCCAGCGCCGAGAGCCAGGGGTTGCCGAACCTCGCGATCACCTGCACCGGATCCCAGATCGCCTCGCCGAAGATCACGACGGTGGCGCTCGTGACCACGATGCCGATGAAGGAGTAGAAGGTCATCGTGGTGGGCAGCCCGACGGCCTGGCCGATCACCTGGTCGCGCTGGGAGCGGGCGTAGCGGGAGAAGTCGGGGATGTTGAGGGAGAGCGTGGCCCAGTAACCGATCATCGCCGTGAGTCCCGACCCGAACACCGGCCAGAACTCCGCCGCCGACGCAAACTTCGACGGCTGGGCGAAGATCGGGCCGAACCCCTTGGCGGCCTGCCAGGCCCAGGCCACGAGCGCCAGGCCCACGAGCAAGAGGAACGGGGCGCTGGCCGCCTCCATCCACCGGATCGACTCCATGCCGCGGACGATGAACCAGACGTTCACGGCCCAGAAGATCATGAAGCAGAGGAACTCGCCGGCCGAGATCCCGAGCACCGGCAGCGGCTGCCGGGCGGCGGGGTCGAAGCCGAGCATCACGGCCGCGGTGGCGTAGATCGCGGCCCCGCCCACCCAGGTCTGGATGCCGAACCAGCCGCAGGCCACGAGCCCGCGCATCAGCGCCGGGATGTTGGCCCCCAGCGTGCCGAACGGCGCGCGCAGGAGGACGGGAAACGGAATCCCGTAGCGGGTGCCGGGATGGGCGTTGAGCGTCATCGGCACGAGCACGATCAGGTTGCCGAGCAGGATCGTGAGCGTGGCCTGCCACCAGTTCATGCCCTGCTGGATG
>JBIIMU010000324.1:0-3797 GCA_044337845.1 Pirellulales bacterium
TTCCGAAGGGGCGGAGGCCGACACCTCCACTCTACCCCGCGTCCACGGGCGCCGCCCGTAGAATGAGCGACCGAATCGTCACCATCGTCAGGCCGCGTCATGTCCGCCCCCGCGCCCGCTTCCCGGCAGGAAGGCTCGCGACCCTGGCACGCCCTGCCGCTCGGCGACGTCGCCCGCGAGCTGGGCTCCGACCTCGTCCGTGGGCTGTCGGCCGAGGAGGCGACGCGGCGGCTGGCGGCCCACGGCCCCAACGCCCTGGCCGAGCCGGCTGCGGTGCCCTGGTGGCGGACGTTTCTCGCCCAGTTCCGTGAGCTGGTGATCTGGATCCTGGTGGCGGCCGCCGTGATCGCCGGGGCGATGGGCGACTGGGCCGACACCGCGGCGATCGTGGCGATCGTGCTCGTCAACGCCGTGATCGGCTTCTTGCAGGAGGATCGGGCCCAGCGGGCGCTGGCGGCCCTGCGGACGATGTCCACGCCCCTGGCCCGCGTGGTCCGCGAGGGCACGCGGCGGTCGATCCCGTCCCGCGACCTCGTGCCGGGCGACCTGATCGAACTCGAGGCGGGCGACCACGTGCCGGCCGACGCCCGCGTGGCCGAGGCCTTCTCGCTCTCCTGCCAGGAGGCGACGCTGACCGGCGAGAGCGTGCCGGTGACGAAGCACGGCACGGAGCCGCTGGCCGCGGACACCCCGCTCGGCGACCGGCACACCCTGCTCCATGCGGGCACCGTGGTGGCCACGGGCAGCGGCGCGGGCCTCGTGGTCGCCACGGGGATGGACAGCGAGCTCGGTCGGATCGCGGGCCTCCTCGAACGCGCCCCGCCGGAGCCGACGCCCCTGCAGCGGCGCCTCGCCGCCCTCGGCAGGATCCTGATCGCCGTCTGCCTCGTGGTGGTGGCGCTGATCTTCGTCGTCGAGCTGGTGCGGGGCGGCGGGCTCGAGCGGCTGGTGGCCACGGGCGGTTTCACGGAGCTGCTGCTCCGGTCGGTCAGCCTCGCCGTGGCAGCGGTGCCCGAAGGACTGCCGGCGGTGGTCACGCTCGTGCTCGCCCTCGGCCTGCAGCGGATGGTGCGGCGCAACGCCCTGGTGCGGCGCCTGCCGAGCGTCGAGACCCTCGGCTCCGTGACCGTGATCTGCTCCGACAAGACCGGCACCCTGACCCGCAACGAGATGACCGTCAGGGACATCGTGACCGCGTCACGGCACTACACCGTGAGCGGTGCGGGGTACGAGCCGCGGGGCGAGTTTCGGGCCGACGACGGCACCTCACCGGCCGGCGATGCCGACCTGCGGAGGCTCCTGGAGATCGCGGCGCGGTGCACGACGGCCACCGTGGCTCCCGCGGCCGACGGCGGCGGCTGGCGGGTGGTGGGCGATCCCACCGAGGGCGCGCTGGTCGTGGCCGCCATCAAGGCCGGCGTGGCGGCCGCCGGCTCGATGCCGCCGACGCTCTTCGAGATCCCCTTCGACTCCGACCGCAAGCGGATGAGCGTGGTGGTGGGTGGGAGCGACGGCGGCTGCATGCTCGCCACGAAGGGCGCCCCCGAGGCCCTGCTGCCGAGGTGCGTGGCGGAGCAGCGAGACGGGCTGGTCGTGCCCCTCACCGCCGACCGGCGCCGCGAGATCCTCGAGGCCGCCGGCGGGCTCGCCGATCGGGCCCTGCGGGTGCTGGCGTTCGCCTGGCGTTCCCTGCAGCCCGGCGAGCCGCTCGACGGCGCTGCCGACGGGATCGAGCGGGATCTCGTGCTCGTCGGCCTCGCCGGAATGCTCGATCCGCCCCGCGAGGAGGCGAAAACAGCCGTGGACCGCTGCCGTTCCGCGGGCATCCGCCCCGTGATGATCACCGGCGACCACCCCGCGACCGCGCTCGCCGTGGGCCGCGAACTCGGCCTCGCGTCGGCCACCGCGCGGGCCGTGTCCGGCGTCGAGATCGACGGCCTCGACGACGCCGCGCTCGCCGCCGCCGCCGCCGACACGGCCGTCTATGCGCGGGTCACCGCCGAGCACAAGCTGCGGATCGTGCGGGCGCTGCAGCGGCTCGGCAACGTGGTGGCGATGACGGGCGACGGCGTCAACGACGCGCCGGCGGTGAAGGCCGCCGACATCGGGATCGCGATGGGCATCACCGGCACCGACGTCACCCGCGAGGCCGCCGACATGGTGCTCACCGACGACAACTTCGCCTCGATCGTGGCCGCGGTCGAGGAGGGCCGCGGCATCTACGACAACATCCGCAAGTTCATCCACTACCTGCTGGCCTGCAACGCCGGCGAGGTGCTGCTGATGCTGGTGGCCGCCCTGGCCGGCTGGCCCGCGCCGCTGGCCGCGATCCAGATCCTCTGGCTCAACCTCGTGACCGACGGCCTGCCGGCGCTGGCCCTGGGCCTCGAGCCGCCCGAGAACGACATCATGCGGCGGCCGCCGCGGCCCCCCGGGGAGGCCGTGATCCCGTGGCGGGCCGGGGTGACCATCGTGCTGCACGGGGCCCTCGTGGCATCCGTCTGCGTGGCCGGGTTCTGGCTGGCCTGGCAGGGCGACGCGTCGCGGCTCGATCACGCCCGCACGGTGACGTTCTGCGTGGCGGCGTTTGCCCAGCTGCTGTTCGCGATCGGCTGCCGCAGCGATCGGCTGACCGCCCTGCAGCTCGGCCTGTTCGGCAACCCCGCGCTCGTGGTGGCGATCGCGCTCTCGGCGCTCTTGCACGTGGCCGTGGTCACGCTGCCGCCGACGCAGCCCGTGTTCGAGGTGGCCGGGCACCCGGGGGACGACTGGCCGCTCGTCTTCGGCCTCGCGGTCATCCCGCTGGTGGTGATCGAGCTGGCGAAGGTGGCCGCCGCCGCGGTCAGACCTTGTAGCCGTCGCGGGTGACGTCGGGCTTGATGCCCTCGGGCGTCTCGTCGCTCGCGATGTCGAACCACTCGGGCTTGAACTCGATCCGCGGCTGCGTGGTCGGGTTCGCCAGCGCCACGTTGCTCACCAGCGCGATCACCGCGTCGGCAATCGCCACCTCCGGCTTGCACCGCGGCTGGTTCTCCGGGGCCGGGTTGCGGATGCACCAGGCCCAGTGCTCCATCTCCTCCGTGTAGCCGCGGGACGGAGCGGCGTCGCTCCCCGCCTTGCCGGCCGCGACCGGCCCGCCGGCACCGCTCTCGGTGGTGTCGAGCGTGGGCGTGCCGTCCTTCGCCTTGGCGACGGTCACCCGCGTGTCCTTGGCGGCGTCCTTGTAGAGCATCACGTCCTGCTCCTGCTCCAGGATCAGCGTGCCCTTGGTGCCGAGCACCACCTCGCCATAGCCGCCGAACCCGTTGCCGTTGATCGACGAGTAGGTGACGACGATCTTCTTGTTCTTGTCGTCGTCGTAGCCCGGGGCGGGATACTCGTACATGCAGTAGACGTGGTCGTCGATCTCCCGGTCGGCCGGGAAGATGCTGCGGTTGCCCACGGCCGTGACCGTCAGCGGCTTCACCTTCGTGCCGGGGCCGTGCATGGCCGACACGAAGATCCCCGCGGCGTCGAGCTGGTGGCTGCCGAGCTCGGCCATCAGGCCGCCGCCGGTGCGGTTCCAGAGCCGCCAGCGGATGAGTTCCTCGAGCGGCGTGCGGACGGAGCCGTCGCCGAGCGTCTTCTCGGTGTAGCCATACTTCGCCGCGTCGACCGCCTGGTCGAGGATCTGGGCCTCGAGCTGGGCGATCTGCTTCTGGAGGGCGTCGATGTCGGCGGGCTTGGCGGTCTCCAGGTCCTTCTTCCAACCCGCGAGCTTCTTGGCGAACGACGCGTCGGCCGGCATCGGCGGCTTC
>JBIIMU010000325.1:0-3791 GCA_044337845.1 Pirellulales bacterium
AGTCGCGGACCGTGTGCGAGCGTCCGCTGGCCACGACGAAGTCCTCGGCGCGGTCCGCGCGGAGCATCGCCCGCATCGCGGCGGCCGCGTCGCGGGCCGACTGCCAGTCGGCGGCGTCGTCGAGGCTCCCCACGGTGACGCGGACCGCCGGGTCGGTCCTGGCTGCGAGGGCGGCCAGGGCGAGCTTCTTCGAGAGGAAGCCCTCGGGCCGGAGTTCCGACTCGTGGTTGAAGAGCACGGCCGAGGCCACGAACAGCCCCCGCTCGCGACGGTACAGGTCGGCGACCCCCATGCCGGCGGCCTTCGAGATTCCGTAGGCGCAGATCGGAGCGCGGGGGGCGGTCTCGTCGAGCAGGCTGCCGTCGCCGAGGCCGAAGACGCGGCACGACGAGGCGTAGACCGTGCGGCCGGCGGGGGCATGCCGCTCGACGGCGGCCAGGAGCGCGGCAAACGACGAGGCGTTGACGGCCAGGGATCCGGCGATGTCGGCGTCGAGCGGCGGCGGACCGTCCTGCGACGAGCGGTGATGGGCCGCGAGGTAGTAGATCTCGTCGGGCCGGACCTCGGCCACGAGCCCGGCGAGGGCCGCGTGATCGCTGACGTCGAGTGTGCGATGGTCGGTGCTCGCCAGCGGGCCCGGTCGCCGTGCCACCGTCGTCACCCGATGCCCCTCGGCGAGCAACTGGGCCGAGATCAGCACGCCGTCCTGCCCCGACCCGCCGATCACCAGGCAGCGCATCAGTAGCCCACGATCTCGATCTCGGGCAGCGGGAAGATGAGCCGCCCGCCCCGCTCGAGAAACTCCCGCTCCCGCTGCACGATGCCTTCCTTGAAGTGCCAGGGCAACACGAGCATGTAATCAGGCTTCATGGCCCGCGCGTCGGCTTCCGACACGATCGGGATCGCGGTGCCCGGGGTGAGCCGGCCCCACTTGTCCTCGTTCACGTCGCTGATCGCCACGATGTCGTCGCTGCCGAGTCCGCAGAACTGCAGGATCACGTTGCCCTTCGTCGAGGCTCCGCAGCCGATCACCCGCTTGCCGGCACGCGTGAGCGAATGGATCAGGCTGCGGAGTTCCTGCCGGTGTTCCCAGACCCGCCGCTCGAAATCGCGGTACACCGCCGGATTGCCCAGGCCGAGGTGGGACTCCCGCTGCATGATCCAGGAGGAGATCGCCGTGGCCTCGGCATGCCGCGACTGCCGCCGAGCCGCGGTGACGGCGAAGCTCCCGCCGTTGACGGCGTTCATCCATACGTCGACCACCTTCATGCCCTCGGCCTCGAGCATGCCGCGGACCACCGTGAACGAGTAGAACTCGAGGTGCTCGTGGCAGATCGTGTCGTAGGAGTTGAGCCGGAGCATCGACGGCATGTAGCTCTGCTCGAAGTGCCAGAGGCCGTCGTCGGCGAGCGTGTCGCGGATGCCCGCGATGAACGAGCGTGGCGATTCCAGGTCGTAGAACATGGCGATCGACGTGACGAGCGCCGCCCGGGCGTGCGGGCCGAGGGCGGCCACCACGCGGTCGCGGGAGAAGAAGTCGACCACCAGCTCCGCGTCGCCCTCGTAGTACTGGCGGAACTTGCCAGCGGTCGGATCGACGCCCACCTTGCGAAGGCCCGGCGTGCGATACGACCTCAGCAGCGTGCCATCGTTGCTGCCGATGTCGATGACGAGATCGCCCGCCTTCAGGCCGGCCACGCGTTCCAGCGCATGGCACTTGTTGCCGAGATGGTCCACCATCGACCGGTTGAGGCCGGAGCGGTAGCCGTAGTTGTCGCCGTACATCTCGCCGGCGTCGTAGCTGTGGTCGAGCTGCACGAGCTGGCAGGTGTCGCACCACACGAGCCGGAGCGGCCCGTGGCTCACCGGCTCGGTGGCCGTCCGGGGAAACACCCCGGTAAGGTGCTGTTCGCCGAGGTCGACGACGCGGATCAGTCCGGTGCCGCCACAGCAGCGGCAGGCGGAGAGAGGGGTGATGCTGCCCATGGTGTCCAGTCGAGGTCGGCCCGCTCGGCGGCGGACCCGCGGAGGGGTCCGCCCCGCCGAAATCCTCGGTCACCACCCGGGTTTTCAAGATAGGGCGACCTCCCGACCGCCACAAGCCGCGCGACCGAATCCGGGCTTCCGGCCACGCCGCGGCGGCTCCTTCAATGACGACCGGCGCTCGGGTAGAGTGCGGGTGGCCGTCGAGAGTCGGAGGACGAGGGACCATCCCGCACCGCATGTCTGCCCGCGACAAGATCAAACCCCTCCCCGACCTCGCCACTGCGCTCGCCGGCCTGAAGGGCCAGGGGCGGACGGTCGTGCACTGCCACGGCGTGTTCGACCTGCTCCATGTCGGCCACCTCCGCTACTTCGAGGAGGCGAAGGCGATGGGCGACGTGCTCGTCGTCACCCTCACGACCGACAAGCACGTCAACAAGGGCCCGCACCGGCCGGCGTTCACCGAGCAGCTTCGGGCCGAGGTGCTCGCGGCCCTCGAGTGCGTCGACTTCGTCGCCATCAACCCCACGCCCACGGCCGTGGAGGCGATCCGGCTGCTCAAGCCCGACGTCTACGTGAAGGGGCCCGACTACAAGGACGCCGCGAAGGACGTCACCGGCAAGATCCTCGAGGAGGAGGCCGCCGTGAAGGAGGCGGGGGGGCGGATCGCCTTCACCTCCGGCGCGACCTTCAGCTCCACCACGCTCATCAACCAGCACATGGGCGTGCTCCCGCCCGAGGTGCAGGCGTATCTGGCCGACTTCGCCCGCCGGCACCCCGCGGCCGAGATCCTCGACTACCTGCAGAAGGCGAAGGGCCTCAAGGTGCTCCTCGTCGGCGAGCCGATCATCGACGAATACCTCTACTGCGAGGCGATCGGCAAGTCGTCGAAGGAGCCGACGATGGTCGTCAAGCGGCTCTCGAGCGAGAAGTTCGCCGGCGGGATCCTCGCGGCGGCCAACCACGTGGCGAGCTTCTGCGACGAGGTGGCCTGCATCACCCAGCTCGGCACCGAGAACTCCCACGAGGCCTTCATCGAGGGCAAGCTCAAGCCCAACGTGAAGCGGATCTACCTCCACCGGAAGAACTCCCCCACGATCGTCAAGCGGCGGCTCGTGGAGCACTACTTCTTCCTCAAGCTGATGGAGGTCTACGAGATCAACGACGCCGCCCTCACGCCCGAGGAGGACGAGGCCGTCTGCCAGGCGCTGATGGAGCACGTGCCGCACTACGACCTCGTGATCGTGATCGACTTCGGGCACTCGATGCTCTCGGAGCGGGCCCGGAGAATCCTCCGGGAGCGGGCGAAGTTCCTCGCCGTCAACGCCCAGTGCAACGCCGGCAACCTCGGCCACCACGCGCTCTCGAAGTATCCGGGCGCGGACTACATGACCGCCACCGAGACCGAGGTGCGGATCGAGTCCCGCGACCGCCATGGACCGGTGCGGGGGCTCGTCCAGGAGGTCTACGAGAAGCTCGGCAGCAAGCGGCTGATCGTCACCCGCGGGAAGAACGGCTGCATCTGCTGCGACTCGGCTGCCGGCGTGATCGACGTCCCGGCGGTGGCGGGGAAGGTGGTCGACCGAATCGGCGCGGGCGACGCCTTCCTCTCGGTGTCGTCGCTGCTGGCCGTGCAGGGGGCGCCGCTCGATGTGGTGGGCTTCGCCGGCAATGCGGCCGGGGCCCTCGCCGTGGCCACGGTGGCCAATCGCGACGCGATCGATCGCGTCGCCTACTGCAAGCAGATCGAGTCGCTCCTGAAATGAGGTGCATGCGATGAATGCCGTGATCGAGACCACCAGCGACAC
>JBIIMU010000327.1:0-3787 GCA_044337845.1 Pirellulales bacterium
CCGGTCCGCGACGAGTCGGGCTCCATCGCCCCGCTCGTGGCCGAGATCCGCGGGCGGCTCGACGCCGCGGGCCTGGCGTGGGAACTGGTCATCGTCGACGACGGCTCGACCGACGGATCCTGGGGGGAGATCGTGGAGGCCGCGGCGGGCGACGAGCGGATCCGCGGCGAGCGGCACGCCACGGGCCTCGGCAAGTCGGCGGCCCTGATGACGGGCTTCCGGCACACCCGCGGCCGGCACGTCGTGATGCTCGACGGCGACGGCCAGGACGATCCCGGCGAGATTCCGCGGATGGTGCGGATGCTCGACGACGCTCCGGACGTCGGCCTGGTCAACGGCTGGAAGACGCCGCGGCTCGATCCCTGGCACAAGACGCTCCCCTCCCGGGTGTTCAACCTGCTGGTCGGCTGCGTGACCGGGATCCCGCTGCACGACCACAACTGCGGGCTCAAGGCGATCCGCGGCGACGTGGCCCGCGGCCTCACGCTCACCACCGACCTGCACCGCTTCATTCCCACGCTCGTCGCGCTGGGCGGCGATCGGGTCGTGGAGGTGCCGGTGCGGCACCGGCCGCGGCTGCGGGGCGTGTCGAAGTATGGCGTGGGCCGGTTCTTTCGGGGGCTCGCCGATCTCGGCCGGGTGGCCGCGGTGATCGCATCGCGGGAGGATCCGCGGCACGGCCCCGACCGCCGGCGACTGCGGCTCGGCGTCTACGCCATTCTCGCGGCGGTCGCCCTCGGCGGGCTCGCCGGGCGGATCGCCGCGGTGGCGAGCGTCGATCGCGTGGCCCTCGAGCAGCGGCTCGTCGAGGAGGCCGTGAAGCGGCAGGCGGAGGGCGGAGGCCCCGTCGATCCCGCCGCGGTTCGCGACCGGATCGAGCAGGAGAAGCGGCTCGTGCGTCCGTTCCTCTCGGGCAACGATCGCAGCCGGTGGCTCACGGTGCGGGCCCTGGTGGAGCGCGGCACCTTCGCCATCGAAGACCTCGTGGTCGAACCGGGCTGGGACACGATCGACGCCGTCGTGCACCCCGACGCGTCGGGGAAGCTGCACCTCTACTCGAGCAAGCCACCGCTGCTCTCGGTGCTGGCCGCCGCGCCCTACTGGGTGCTCCATCGGCTCACCGGCTGGACGCTGGGCGACCATCCCTTCGAGCTCGGCCGGATCCTGCTGGCGATCTGCTGCGGCGGGGCGTTCGCGGTGTTCCTGGCCTTCGCATTCGCCGCGCTCGAGACGCTCGGCACCTCGGACTGGGGACGGATCTGGACCGCGGCGCTCGCCGCCTGCGGCACGCTCGTGACCACGTTCGCGGTCGTGCTCACCAACCACCTGCCGGCGGCCGCGGCGGCCGCGGCGAGCCTCTGGGCGGTGCTCGCGATCCGCACGGGCGACCGCCGGTCGCGGCCGATGTTCGCCGCCGCCGGCCTCGCCGCGGGGCTCACGGCGGCCTTCGAGCTTCCGGCGCTCGCCTGGCTCGTCGCGGTGCTCGTGATGCTCGCCCGCTGCGACCTCCGCCGCACGCTCACGGCCGCGGTCCCGGCGGCCCTGCTCGTGGCGGCCGCGGCGCTGGGCACCAACCATCTCGCGCACGGGACCGTCGTGCCGGCCTACGCGCAGCGGGCCGCGCCGGTCCGCGGGGCCCAGGTCGCCGCCACGGAGGAGTCGTGGAACCCGTCCAACTGGTACGACTTCGCCATCCGCCTGCCCAACGGCCGGCTGCTCGAGAGCTACTGGCGGGCGCCGAAGGGGGTGGATCGCGGCGAGCCGTCGCGGGCGGCCTACGCCTGGCACGCTCTGGTCGGCCACCACGGCATCGTCTCGCTGACGCCGGCGTGGCTGCTCGTGGTGCCCGGTCTCGCGCTGCTCGCCTCCCGGCGGCGGCCGGCGGGCCAGCGCGACCTCGCGGTGGCGATCGCCGCGGTGTCGCTCGTGGTGATCGCCTTTTATCTCGCGCGGCCGCAGGCCGACCGCAACTACGGCGGGATGACGAGCGGCTTTCGCTGGGTGTTCTGGCTGGCCCCGCTCTGGCTGGCGGCCGTCGTCCCGGCCGCCGACATCGCCGGCCGGAGCCGGGCGGGCCGGATCGCCGCCGCCCTGCTGCTGGCGGCGTCGGCGTTCTCGGTCGCCTACCCGACCTGGAACCCCTGGACGCGGCCCTGGATCGAGCAGGCCATGCGGCACGCCGGGATCGTCGCCCCGCCGTGAGGCCGATCGGCTAACGCGGCTGTGCCCACGGCGGCCAGTGCTCGGGCAGCGGCGCCTCGACGACGATCCGCTCGGCCGTGTCGGGGTCGTCGTAGGCGATCCGCCAGGCGTGCAGGAGGATCGGCCGGTCGCGACTCGCGCCGGCGCCGAGCGGCGTGCCGCCGTAGAGATCGTCACCCACGATCGGGAGGCCGCGGCTCGCCGCCTGGATGCGGAGCTGGTGCATGCGTCCGGTCAGCGGCGCGAGTTGCACGAGCGCTTGTCCGCCGTCGGCGGCGTCGGCGACCGCGCGGACCACGGTGATCGCCTCGCGGCCCCCGGCGTCGGCCGCCGTCACGATCTCGCTCCGGGCCTCCTCGGGCACCTTGCGGAGCACGTCGCGCCATTCGGCCTCGGCGGGGACCGCCCGCCCCGGCTCGGCGGTGCGGCGCTCCACCACGGCGAGATACGTCTTCTCGATCTCCCGCCGCTCGAACTGCCGCGACAGCTTGCGGGCCGCCCGCGGGGTGGCGGCGAGCAGCACCACGCCCGACACGCTGCGGTCGAGGCGATGCGGCACGCCGACATAGCCCGCCGCGCCGATCCCGAGCCGCTCGCGAAGCCAGCGCTCCAGCGAGTCGATTCCCGGCGGGGCCTGCGTCGCGATGCCCGCGGGCTTGCCCACGGCCACCACGCCGGACGCTTCGAGCAGGATGACGGGAGGCTTCATGGCGGGGGCGGCGACGACGCGGCGGGACGACCGGCACACGGTAGCGGATTTCGGGGGCCGGCGCGCCGCGCCGCCGGGCACGACCGTCGGGGGGCATGCCCACTCGCACGTTGACACCGCCCCCGCCATCGGTGACGATCCCCCCCATGCCGACCAAGCTCCTCGTCGTCGATGATCACGACGTCATCCGCCACGGGCTCGCGAGCCTGTTCAAGGACTCCGACGTCCGCATCGCCGGCGAAGCGGCCACCGCCGACGAGGCGGTGCGGGCCGCCCGCAGGCTCAAGCCCGACGTCGTGCTGCTCGACGTCCTCCTCCGCGGCGGTGACGCGCTCGATTCGATCAAGCGGATCCGGGCCGCCGCCCCGGCCGCGCGGATCGTGATGTTCTCGGCCTTCGACAATCCCACCTACGTGGCCCGCGCCGTCTCGGCCGGGGCCCACGACTACATCCTCAAGACCGCCACCCGGGCCGAGGTGATCGGGGCGGTGACGGGCGCGGCGGCCGGCGCCACGCCGACGCGGTTCGGCGAACTGCGGCGGATAGCGGCGTCGATGGCCCGCCGCGAGGCGACGACCGGCGGCGGCGTGCGGCTCACGCCCCGCGAGACGCAGGTGATCCGGCTGGTGGCCATGGGCCTCGCCAACGTGGAGATCGCCGATTCGCTCGAGATCAGCGTGGAGACGGTGAAGGAGCACGTGCAGAACCTGCTCCGCAAGATCGCGCTCAACGACCGCACCCAGGCCGCCGTCTGGGCGCTGCGGAACGGCCTCGCCTGAGCAGCCGGCCGCGACGGGCATGCCCTCACGCGACCCGGGCGCCGGCCGACGCCCGCGTGAGAAACATCGCCGGCTCCGATCCGAGCACGGCCGCACA
>JBIIMU010000326.1:0-3787 GCA_044337845.1 Pirellulales bacterium
CAGCTGGGCACCCGGCTGGGGTGGTGATCCCGATGCAGGATGCGGTCGCCATCGCCGTCGCCGTCGCCGCGGGCCTGTGGCTCGTCCGCACGCTCTGGCGGCAGATGGCCGCGCCGTCCTGCGGCAAGGCCCAGAACCCCGCCGGGGCCGACGGCTTCGTGCCCCTCGGCGACCTCGCCGCGACCACGAAAAAACCGGGGCGTCCTGACGGACGCCCCGGCTCGTGAAGCACGCTCACTCGTCGCCCGATGCCACGCCGTCGTGAGGCCGGCGGCGGGCGACTCAGGCTGCCGGGGCCACGACGGCCCGGCAGCCGTGATGTCAGTACATGTCGTAGTCGCCGCCATGACCGGCACCGCCGGCCTTGGCCTTCTGATCCTTCGGCTTCTCGGCGATCAGGGCGTCGCTCGTGAGCAGCAGCGTCGAGACGCTCGTGGCGTTCTGCAGCGCCGTCCGCGTCACCTTCGCCGGATCGATCACGCCCGCCTTGACGAGATCCTCGTACTCGTTGGTGGCGGCGTTGTAGCCGAAGTTGCCGCTGCCCCCGAGCACCTTCTCGCAGACGATCGAGCCGTCCTGGCCCGCATTGGAGGAGATCATCGTCACGGGCGCCCGCGACGCCCGCAGCACGATCTGGTAGCCGACGGTCTCGTCGTCGCTGAGGCCCTTCGGCTTCACCTGCGAGCTCGCCCGCAGGAGCGCCACGCCGCCACCCGGCAGGATACCCTCCTCGACGGCCGCCCGGGTCGCGTGGAGCGCGTCCTCGACGCGGGCCTTCTTCTCCTTCATCTCGCTCTCGGTGGCGGCGCCCACGTTGATCTTGGCCACACCCCCCGACAGCTTCGCCAGCCGCTCCTCGAGCTTCTCGCGGTCGTAGTCGCTCGTGGCGGCCTCGATCTCGCGGCGGATCTGCTCGATCCGGGCCTTGATGTCGGCCGACTTGCCGGCTCCCTCGATGATCGTCGTGTTGTCCTTGTCGACGATCACCTTCTTGGCCCGACCGAGCTCCGCGAGGCCGAGGCTCTCGAGCTTCATGCCGAGGTTCTCGAACACCGCGGTCGCCCCGGTGAGGATCGCGATGTCCTCGAGCATCGCCTTGCGGCGGTCGCCGTAACCCGGAGCCTTCACCGCACACACCTGGAAGGTGCCGCGGAGCCGGTTGATCACGAGCGTGGCCAGGGCCTCGCCGTCGACCTCCTCCGAGACGATCAGCAGCGGCTTGCCGGCGTTCACCACGGCCTCGAGCAGCGGCACGATGTCCTTGACGCTCGAGATCTTCTTCTCGAACACAAGGATGTAGCAGTCCTCGAGCACGCACTGCATCTGCGTGGGATTGGTGACGAAGTAGGGGGACAGGTAGCCGCGGTCGAACTGCATGCCCTCGACGAACTCGATCTCGGTCTTGAGGCTCTTCCCTTCGTCGACCGTGATCACGCCGTCCTTGCCGACCTTGTCCATGGCCTCGGCGAGCAGGTCGCCGATCTCGGCGTCGTTGTTGGCGGCGATCGACGCCACCTGCGCCATCTCCTTCTTGCCCTTCACCGGGATCGCCATCTCCTTGAGCTTGGCGGTGATGTCGGCCACGGCCTTCTCGATGCCTTGCTTCATCTGCACGGGGTTCACGCCCGCGACGACGGCCTTGAGGCCCTCGTTGAACACCGCCTCGGCGAGCACCGTGGCGGTGGTGGTGCCGTCGCCCGCCACGTCGCTCGTCTTGCTGGCGACCTCGCGGACCATCCGGGCCCCCATGTTCTCGTAGACATCCTCGAGGTCGATCTCCTTGGCGACGGTGACGCCGTCCTTGGTGACCGTCGGCGAGCCGAAGCTCTTCTGGAGGATGACGTTGCGGCCCTTGGGACCGAGCGTCACCTTGACCGCGCGGGCGAGCTTGGCCACGCCGCGGCGCATCGCCTCACGGGCTTCCTGATCGAATACCATCATCTTGGCCATGTCTGCTGACTCCTCTGTGACTGGGGTGGAGAACGGATACGGGGTTCGTGAACGATCGAGGACGCGGGCCCTTGGACCCGACGGCGATCAGCCGAGGATGGCGAGGATGTCGTCCTCACGCATCAGCAGCAGCTCGTCGTCGCCGACCTTGAAGGGCTCGCCGGCGTAGCTCGTGAACACCACGCGGTCGCCGGGCCTGACCTGCAGAGCGTGCCGGGTGCCCTTCGAGTCGAGGCGGCCCTCGCCGACGCTCACGACCACGCCGCGGGCCGGCTTGTCCTTCGCCGAATCGGGCAGGAGGATGCCGCCGGAGGTCTTCTGTTCGCTCTGCTCGCGCTCGACGACGACGCGGTCGCCGAGGGGCATGAGGGTCGACTTCTTCTTGGCGGGCTTGGCGGTGGCCGTCATGCTCGAAACCTTTCTCGTGGGCTCGGGTGAAGGGAGACGCGGTCCGGGCCGGCCACGCAGCGGACAATCCGTCGCGCGGCCCCGGCGCGGGCCCGTCCCCGACTCGCGGGACTGCCCGAACCGACCGTGATCGGACCGGCTTCGGCTCTGGGAAGCAAGTGGCGCGCCGGATGCGGCCCGAAGCCGGTGTTCCGTGGTTTCGGGGCGTTTCCGCGGCGGTTTCTCCGTTCCGCACCCGGCCCGGTCGCCACGCCTCGCCCTGCCAGTTTGGCAGCGCGGCTCGGGCGCTCGGCGGCTCACCCCATTCCCCGGCGGCGGTTGGGCCACGTCGCCGCGGCGCATGGCAAACCCACCGCCCACCGGCTAGGCTGCGACGTCGCCGGGAAGTTTTCGCTTCCACCCACGGAACGCCCATGCCAAGCCACAAGCGGATCGACGTCGCCAAGGTGGGCGATGTCACGGTCGTGAAGTTCGTCGACAAGAAGATCCTCGACGAGGCCGGCATCCAGGAACTCGGCGCGGAGCTGTTCTCGCTCATCGAGCGGGACAATCGGCGGAGCATCGTCCTCAACTTCGACAACGTCGATTTCCTGTCGAGCGCCGCGCTCGGGAAACTCATCACGCTCGACCGCAAGGTGAAGTCCGCCCAGGGCCGGATGAAGATGTGCCACATCCGCCCGGAGATCCTCGAGGTCTTCCAGATCACGAAGCTCAACAAGGTGTTCGACATCCGCGGCGAGGAGGCCGAGGCGATTTCGGCCTTCTGACGGGCCGCGAATCGCCCGCACCGGCCGGTGGCCGGCGGGCTAGGTGGACACCATGGCGAACAACCCTGCAGCATCGGGCACGTGGCGGCTGGACGTCGATCTGCCGAGTGAGCGTGGCTCCAACCGGCAGGTGACCGACGAGCTGCTGGCCCAGCTCGGCGCCCACGGCTGGCCCGAGGCCGACGTGTTCGCGGTGCACCTGGCCGTCGAGGAGGCGATCGTCAACGCGATCGTGCACGGCAACAAGCTCGACCCTGCGAAGAAGGTGCACGTGACCTGCGAGGTGTCGGCCGACCGGGTGCTGGTGTCGATCGCCGACGAGGGGCCGGGATTCGACCCGGCGGGCATTCCCGACTGCACGGCCGACGACCGCCTCGAGGCTCCTGGCGGCCGGGGCGTGATGCTGATGCGGTCGTTCATGACCCGCATCGAATACAACCCGGCGGGCAACGCCGTGGTGCTGGAAAAGCGGCGGGATCGACCGGAATCCTGAGGCCCGGCGATCGACCGGCGGGGATATCGATTCCGGCCTGAAAATACGCTACGCTCGATCGCCCTGATCCCCGATAGCTCAACGGTAGAGCGGCCGGCTGTTAACCGGTAGGTTGTAGGTTCGAATCCTACTCGGGGAGCTAAGCCATCTCGGCAACGAGTGGCAGTCA
>JBIIMU010000022.1:0-14295 GCA_044337845.1 Pirellulales bacterium
CCGCCGCGCCCTCGGCGACTACTACTCCAAGCGGGCGATCGAGACCGCCGCCGACTGGCAGGCGCGAACGGCGGGGGGGCCGCCGCTGCCCTACTCACAGCCGGAGATCCGCGACGCCGTCGAGCGTCACGGCATGACCTTCGAACTCCGCGAGGTGCATCCCGACCGGCTCGCCGCCGTGCTGGCGGGGGGCACCGCGGCCGCCGTCAGCGGCACCGCCGGAGGCACGGCCTTCGACACGCACGCGCTCGTGCCGGTCCTGCTCTGGCAGCCGCTCTCCCGCGACCCTCGGGTGAGCATCACCACGCTCTCGGCGCAGGAGGCCTTCGCGATCTACGTGAAGGCGGCGCTGCTGGTGGGCGTGGTGCTGGCCAGCCCGTGGATCTTCTACCAGCTCTGGACGTTCGTGGCCGCGGGCCTCTACGTGCACGAGCGGAAGTGGGTCTGGACGTTCCTGCCGATCAGCATCGCCCTGTTCCTCGCGGGCGCCGGCATCGCCTTCTTCTTCGTGTTCGACTTCGTGCTCGACTACCTGCTGCAGTTCAACGCCTGGCTGGGCCTCGATCCCGATCCCCGCATCAGCGAGTGGCTCAGCTTCGTGCTGATCATGCCGATCGGATTCGGCATCGGCTTCCAGCTGCCGCTCGTGATGCTGTTTCTCGAGCGGATCGGCGTGTTCGACGTCGCCGCCTACACGTCGCAGTGGCGAACGGCGGTGCTGATCATCGTGATCGTGTCGGCGATCCTCACGCCCGCCGATCCCTACAGCCTCTTGTTCCTGGCGGTGCCGCTGTGCCTGCTCTACTTCGGCGGCGTGGGGCTGTGCCGCTGGTTCGGCGCCGGCGATCAGGCGACGAAGGCCAGCCAGTAGAACACGGTCCCGGTGATCGCCGTGAGCACCAGGTCGGCGGCGGCGAGCCGGGCCATCACGCGGTGCCGGGGCCCATGGCTGCCCGGTGCGGGCGGCGTGGGAAACCGCCGCAGGGCCTCCCAGACCACCCACGCCCAGAGCACCGGCGTGGAGACGGCGAACACCAGGTGGATGCCGAGGGCCACGAGCACGCCCCGCGGCCACCAGGCGTTGGGTGCCGCGCCCCACGGCGGCCCGCCCGCGGCCCGGACCCGCCAGTCACTGATCAGCCGGATGTCGATCTCGAAGACCACGAGCGCCGCCACGAGCGCCGCCACGATGAACAGCTGCAGCCGCTTGTGGGCGAGGTAGCGGCCCCGTCGCACCAGGGCCACGCTCCAGGCGAGCACCGGCAGGAGGGCCACGAGGCCCACCAGCACGACGTCCATGCCGAGCGATGCCCGCGTGCCCAGAAAACCGTCGATCCCGCGGGCCGCGGCCGCGACTGCAGAGGGCTCGGGCGGCACGGGCGGCATCCTGGCGGGCGGGGCGAGGCGGAGAACGGCGGCTGGATTGTAGCCGGGCGGCGGCCGCACGCTCCGCCCCCGAGCGGCTACCATCGTGAGGCCGGCCGAGTGGCGAAACTGGCAGACGCACGGGACTTAAAATCCCGTATCCCGCGAGGGGTGTGCGGGTTCGATCCCCGCCTCGGCCAATCTCCGGGAGCGAGGCGGGCTTGCCCCGCACGCCGGTGTTTGCGTATCTCCCCGGCATGCGCCCCGCCACGACCATCGCCCAGGCCACCGGCACCACCGCCCCGTCGCGGGCGGCGGCCGTCTGGCTGCCGTGGCTCGCGGCGCCGGCCTTCTTCCTGCTGCCGATCGGCGGCTGCGGCGCGATGGCGATGGTCCGCCGTCCGGCGGTGGCGGCCGCCCCCACGCTGCCCGGCCCGGCCGCGCCGGTGACGACGGTGGTAGCGGTGATGCCGACGGCGCGGTGATTTCCGCGACGGCCGGTGGCGGTCGGTCGCCCCGCGCACTAGTGTTGCCGGAAGGCCCCGTTCCGGAGGCCCGCGGAGAACGTGCATGTCGCTTCGGTCCCGAATCGCGGTCGTGGCAGCCCTGCTGGTGCTCGCCGCCGTCGCCGTGAACACCGTGCTCCAGACCCTCGCGGCCCGCCGGGCGATTCTCGACCAGGCCCGATCCGGCGGCGACGGCATCGCCGGCCTCTTGGCCCGCGCGGTCGCGTTCGCCGAGGACGTCCCGACGGCCGTGGAGGACGAGATCGGCAGGCACATGCTCGCCGAGGCCCGGCTGCTGGCGGCCTACGCGGCGGCGGCCGAGCGGGCCGGCATCAGCGGCGCTGCCATGGTGGACCAGCTCCGCTCGATCACCGACGAGACGATCATCGACCAACTGCTCGTGACCGGCACCGACGGCGTGGGCTCGATCGACACCGAGCGGCCGGCCCACCCGTTCACCTTTCTCGCCGATCCCATCAAGCAGCCGGAGGCGCACGTGTTCCATCGGCTGCTCAGCGGGGAGCTGCCGGCCCTGGTCCAGAAGGCCCTGCCCCGCGACCAGGACGGCAGGGTCTTCAAGTACGCCGGCGTGGGCGGGATCGACAAGCCGCGAATCGTCGAGGTGGGGATCGAGGCCACGTTCCGCGAGCGGCTCGACCGGCAGTTCGGGGTGCGGCGGCTGGTGGACGAACTGGTCGGCGGCGACGTGCGGGAGGTGCAGATTCTCGATCCCCAGCTCGTGCCGGTGTATTCGCGGTGGATCGACGAGTCGGGCGCCGAGAAGGGCGATGCCGCCACGCTCCAGCAGGCCGACGCCGACCTGGTTCGCGAGAGCCTCACGACCGGCCAGCCGATCGGCCGGTTCGCGGGCGACACCTACCGCGTGGCCGCGGCGGTGACGAAGTCCGACGGCCGGTCGTCCGGCGCGGTGCTGGTGCGGCTGGCCACCGACTCGAGCCGCGAGGTGCTCTGGTGGCAGGCGGCGAGCGGGGCCGCCACGGCGTTCTTCGTCGGGCTCCCCGCGGTGCTCGCGTCGATCTGGCTGGCCCGCTCGATCGCCGACCCCGTGGGCCGCGCGCTGTCCGTGGCCGAGTCGATCGCCGCGGGCGACCTCACGCAGCAGGTGCCGGTCGAGGGCGACGGCGAGATGGGCCGGCTGCTCCGGTCGCTGGAGCGGATGACGCACTCGCTCGGTGGCCTCATCGGCCGGATCCAGGCGGCGGGTGAACGGCTCTCGAGCGTCGAGTCGGACGCCACCTCGGCCCTTGCCCGGCAGGATCGCGCCGTGCGGAGCGTGAGCGGATCCGCCAACGAGATCGCGGCCGCGGTGACCGAGATCTCCACGACGGGCGAGCAGCTCCTCGCGGCGACGAGCAGCGTCACCGGCATCGCCCGGGAGGCCGCGGAGGTGGCCGAGCAGGGACGGGGCGGCCTGCAGAGCATGACCGCCTCGATGGAGCATCTCGACGAGGCGATGAACGCCTTCACCAGGAAGCTCGCCACCATCAGCCAGCGGGCCAGCGGGATCACGTCGGTGGTGACCACGATCGCGAAGGTGGCGGAGCAGACGAACCTGCTGTCGGTCAACGCCACGATCGAGGCCGAGAAGGCCGGCGAGTCAGGCCGTGGCTTCCGGATCGTCGCCCAGGAGATCCGCCGGCTCGCCGACCAGACCGCCCTGTCCACCAAGGACATCGAGCGGATGGTGCGCGACATGCAGGCCGCCGTGGCCAGCGGCACCATGGAGATGGACCGCTTCCGCAACGAGGTGAGCGGCCGGATCGGCGAGGTGGCCGACGTGAGCGAGAAGCTCGGCCGGATCATCGAGCCGGTGCAGTCGGTCACCCGGGCGCTCGAGACGGTGCACGACGGGATGCAGGCCCAGTCGGCGGGGGCCCGGCAGATCCGCGACGCGATGGAGTCGCTCCGGGCCGACGCCGGCGAGTCGGCCGCATCCCTGGCGGCGAACACGGCCTCCCTCGCGGAACTCCGCGGGGCCATCGTCGAACTCAACGCCGAGGCCGCCCGCTTCCGGACCCGGCTCGACGACCGCAGCGGGGCCTGACTACCGCCGGGCCTCACCGTGGCGGGCCGCCTGCCGGGTGGCGAGGAAGCGGCGGAGCCCGGTGACGATCCGGGTGGCCGGCTGGGCCCCCGACTCCACGTGGATCGGCGTCGCCCCGTCCTCCGTCACGATCACCTCCACCGCCTCGGGAGGCAGGGCCTCGCCGCCGAGCAGGTCGGCCGGAGCTCCCTCGTGGGCGGCCACCGTGGGCTCCTGGGGGGGCACGTGGGCGACCACGAAGTTGTCCCGGGTGAGGGCGTCGAACTCGGGGTCCTTGATCAGGGTGGCCACCCGCGTCGTGGCGGCCGAGTCGCTCGGCCGCGAGACGAGCAGGAGCATCGGCTTGCGGCTGTCGCGGGCGGTTTCCACGGCCTCGTCGAGCGACGACAGGATCCGGTCGTCGTCCCCGTCGCCGGCCAGAACCGGTGCCGGCACGTGCTTTTCGAGGGCGGTGAGCCAGACCTCCGGGGTCTGCCCGTGGTAGCCGGCCTGGGCGGTGATCTTGGCCCCGTCCGGGGCGATCAGCACCGTGTTCGGGAAGCTTCGGACCCCGTACTTGATGCAGACCTTGGAGCGGGCCTGCCGCTCCTCGGTCGAAATGCCCTGCTGGGGCAGGTCGATCATCAGGAGCACCACGCGATCCTCGGCCCAGGCCAGAAAATGGGCCGAATCGAGCACCTTTTTCTCGAGGGTCACGCAGTGGGGGCACCAGTCGCTGCCGGTGAAGATCGTGAGCACGGGCCTCCCGGTCCGCTCGGCGGCCGCCATGGCCTCCTCGTAGTTCCGCAGCCAGCGGTCACCGGCCTGGGCCACCGCCGCCGACAGCACGAGGGCGACGAGGGCCGCCACCCGGGTGATGCCTGCCGTGCGAAACCCGAGAAACTGAAAGCTTTTGCCTGTGGTGCTCAGACTCATCGTCCCTTGCCTCCCTGCCGTGCCGCCCCCATTTCATCGGGCGGAGTTCCAGTGGCCCGCGAGGCTTCGCGGGCGAAAACTGGTCAAAAGGTAGGCCGCGAGCGTCCAACCTGTAAAACTGTGAGCCTTGTGCAGATTACGCACCTTGCCAGGCTTCACTGCGCGCGGCCTGATCGTTGGACTTACGTCGCACCGCACGACGCTTCCCAGTGGGAAAAAAACCGTCGAGGGGCCTGGAATCTGCCTGTGTCACCCGGATCTGGCTCGGGGCTGCCCGAGCTCCATTCCGGCCTGACTGAGTTCCGGCCGGGGTCCGCAATCGCGTGAGCGATGCGGACGTCGTACCGCTGACGCGGTTACGCTCCCAGGCACCGCACCCGCCCTCCGGCTCGCTTCCAGGAAGCCGCAATCGCGTGAGCGATGCGGACCTGCTGGCCTAAAAAGCCGCGGGGCCCGCCGGTCGTCCCGGCAGGCCCCGCTCGTGTGCTCGCTGTCAGGCGGCCTGGAGGGCCGCCCCGCCAGCCCGGGCACACCTTGGCTGTGCCCGCGGCTGGCGGAGCCGGCAGGGGCCACGGATGGCCCTGCCGGCGGGAAAGTCAGAACTGCCAGATGGCGTCGCAGCCGCCGTAGAGCTGGCCGTACTGATCGCCCGAGCCGTTGGTGATCTTCCCGAACGGCAGGGGGCCCTGCATGTTGTCGGGCGAATACCAGTCGTACCGGATCTCAGGCCGGATGATCCAGTTGTTGTTGGGCTTCCAGTTGAGGCCCCACGTGGCCTGCCAGAAGTTGCCGGCATAGCCGCTGCCGAACGGCCCACCCCAGATGGCGTTGCGGATCGGATTGATCACGCGGGTGCCGTTGTTGTCGCGGAACCACTCCAGCCGCATGCCTCCGACCAGCGTGTCGCTGATGTTGTAGAACATGTACTGGTTGATGCCGTACCACTGGGCGAGCCCATCCGCCTGCCCGATGTTCTGCACCGCCGGGTTGGCGTTGAACTGCCAGCCGAGGTCGTTCTGGAACACGTAGGTGAGCTTGTCGGAAAGCTCGTTGATGTAGACCGTGCTCACGATCGAGCGGTTGCCGATGTTGCCGGTCCCGTTCGCGGCGAACGACCCGATCTCGTTGCCGCTCGACACGCACGTGGTCAGGGCCTGCGTGGCGTCCGAGTTCTTGAACGTCACACCGCCGAGGAACGCGGCGTTGCTGTTCGCCCCCGGATACCCCGGGTTGTTGATCCCGAAGTAGTTGATGGGGTCGCTGAAGTTGTCCCAGCCGTTCGTGATACCGCCGTAGACGGTCAGCTGGTCGTTGGGCGTCCAGGTGTCGAGCACGCCCGTGTGGGTGAACGGCTCGCCATACTGCATCGTGTAGGCGTGCGTGTAGAAGAAGTTGCCGATCGCCGGCACCACTTCGTACCCGATGATCGTGTAGAAGTGGCCGAACTTCACGGCGTGGTTCGCGGCGCCGAGCTCACCGTAGAGCTGCGGCATCGCCAGACCGTAGTCCTTGCTCGAGGCCCATGACGGGGCGCCCCCCGTACCGGCCGGATTCGGCTGGTAGAGGAGATTGCCGTCGAGGCCGCGGGCCGTGGTGTAGATGTAGTCGGTACCGTAGAGCAGGTCGACGCGGCCGCCCAAGAACCGCCCGTTGTCGACATCGAGCAGCCGCTCGTTGACGAGGTAGAGCTGGTTCATCTGGCCCTGCCAGTTGCGGTCGTTGAACGTGATCGGCCCGTTGAACGGGCTGCCCCAGTTGTTGGCACCGATCCCGGCATTGACCCATCCGTAGGTGTTGATGCCGCGGCTCGTGAGCGCTTCGAGTTCCAGATAGCGGGTCGGCCCCTCCTCCTCCGAAGCCTCCTGGGCTGCCTCCTGCGGCGGCAGCGCCCGCATCTGGTAGGCATCCTCCTGCGGCACGGCGGGCAGCACCGGCGCGGCGGGGACCGTCGCGTCGTTTTGGGCCAGCTGGCCGTAGAGGCTCGGGTCGAGCCGGGACGGCAGCGACGTATCGTCGGCTGTCGCCGCGGAAACGGCCAGCAGGCCGGACGCCACCCAGGCGGGCAGCACGAACTTGGCGAAACGCATGGCGGAATGACTCCCAATCCTTCGGTGTGAAAATCCGGCGCCGCTCCAGCGGCCCGGCGCGATCCCCCCCACGGCACGCAGGGTCCACCAGCCGGTGCAGAATCCGCCGATCCGCACCCGCCCTTCCCTCCGTACCCGGAGTGGGAATCGACACCCCGGGGGCTGAAAAAACGCCTCCGCAGCCAGCCGGCGTCACATCTTTCGCGACCGGAACCGGGTCAGGGGCGACCCTGCGGGCTGGGCGAACCCGCCGTTCAGCCGGCGGCGGCGAACGAGCCCTCGAGCAGGGCGGCGAGGAAGGCCTCGGGGCGGAAGGGCTCGAGATCGTCGGCCGTCTCCCCGACGCCGACGAACTTCACCGGCAGGCCGAACTGCTCGGCCACCGGCACGATCACGCCCCCGCGGGCGGACCCGTCGAGCTTCGCCAGCACGATGCCCGTGCAGCCCGCGGCCTCCGTGAAGCCCTTGGCCTGGGAGAGCGCGTTCTGCCCGGCGGTGGCATCGAGCACCAGCAGCGTCTCGTGCGGCGCGTCGGGCACCTGCTTGGCGATCACCCGCCGGATCTTGGACAGCTCCTGCATCAGGTTGGCCTGCGTCTGCAGCCGGCCGGCGGTATCGACGATGCAGACGTCGAATCCCCCCTCCACGGCCCGGGCCACGGCCCGGTGGGCCACGCTCGCCGGATCGCAGCCCGGCTCACCCCGCACGATCTCCGCCCCGAGCCGCCCGGCCCACATCCCGAGCTGCTCGACGGCCGCGGCCCGGAAGGTGTCGCCGGCGCCGAGCACGACCCGCTTCCCGTCGCGGATGAAGAGCCGCGCGAGCTTCGCGATCGACGTGGTCTTCCCCGAGCCGTTCACGCCCGTCACCAGGATCACCGTCGGGCCGGAGGCCGCGGTGGCGATCCCCGCCTCGGCCGGCTTCAGCCGCGCCAGCAGCTGCGTGCGGATCGAGTCGAGGACCACGTCGGGATCGACCACGCGCGACCGGAGCCGCTCGCGGACATCGGCCACGATCGCCTCCGCGGCCGCCGGCCCCATGTCGGTCTTCACGAGCGCCGCCCGCAGCTCCCCGAGGAACTCCTCGTCCACCAGCCGGCCTTCCCGCTTGAAGATGTCGCGGACGTCGGTGGAGAGCACCTTCGCCGTCTTCGCGAGCCCGGCCTTGAGGCGATCGAGGAAACCCGGCTTGGGAGCCTCGACGGGTGCGGCCTCGGACGCCTCCGCCTCGACGCGGGGCTCCTCCTTGCGGCCAAAACGAAACAGTGCCATGGGCTGGTGGTCTCCGGGCGTCAGCCGGCGGCCGGCCGCGAGCGGCCGTCGCGATCGGCGAGGATGGCTCCGAGGATGCCCGCCACGAAGGCGGGCGAGTCGACGCTGCCGTACCGGCGGGCGAGTTCGATGGCCTCGTCGACCGCCACGGGGCCGGGCGTGTCGGTGTGGAGCAGTTCGAAGACGGCGATCCGCAGCACGGCCCGGTCGGTCGCCGCCATCCGCGACACCCGCCAGTTGACGCTCCTGCCGTCGAGCACCGCGTCGATCTCGTCGCGGTGGCCATCGACGCCCTCGACCAGGGCATCGGCGAAGGCGGCCAGCTCCACCGACCGCAGCCGCCCGCGGTGGAAGCGGTCACGATCCCGCCGCTCGACGGCACCGCCGACGTCGGCCCGATAGAGCGACTGGAGGGCGACCTCCCGGGCCCGGCTGCGACGGCTCACGATGCGCCCCCTCCCGCCGCGATCGCCGCGACCACCGCCATCATCTCGACGACGGTCGCCGCCGACTCGGCTCCCTTGTTGCCCGCGAACGAATCGGCGGCGTCGCCGCCGGCTCGCGCCATGGCCTGGGCCAGCGTGTCGCACGTCAGCACCCCGAAGATCACGGGCACGCCCCGGTGGCGGGCCACCCGCTCGATGCCGGCGGCGGCGGCGGCGGCGATGTGGTGGTCGTGCGACGTCTCGCCCTTGATGATCGCCCCCAGGCAGATCACGCCGGCGTAGCGGCCGGTGGCGGCGAAGCGGTCGGCGGCGAACGGCAGTTCGAACGACCCGGGCACCCAGGCGACGTCGACGGCCGCAGCCGGCAGGCCGGCGGCGGCCAGCCCGTGCAGCGCGCCCGCGAGCAGCCGGCGGGTGACCGGCTCGTTCCACCGGGCCACCGCCACGGCCACCCGGGCGGCCGCCGGCAGGCGGTCGATCGATCCTGCGAGAATCCGCGGTGCCGACGCCTGGCTCATCGCGACTGCTCCCGGCCGTTCACGACTTGAGGCTCATGAGGAACTCGCTGTTCGACTTGGTCTTCGCCAGCCGGTTGATCAGCAGTTCCATCGCGTCGGTCGGGTTCATCTCGCCGAGCACCCGCCGCAGCACGCACATGCGGCGATACTCGTCGGGCTCGAGCAGCATCTCCTCGCGGCGCGTGCCGGAGCGGTTGATGTCGATCGCGGGATAGATCCGCTTGTCGACCAGCCGGCGGTCGAGCACGATCTCGAGGTTGCCGGTGCCCTTGAACTCCTCGAAGATCACGTCGTCCATCCGGCTGCCGGTGTCGACGAGCGCCGTGGCGATGATCGTGAGCGAGCCCCCCTGCTCCACCTTGCGGGCGCTGCCGAAGAACCGCTTCGGCCGCTGCAAGGCCCCCGAATCGACGCCGCCGGAGAGGATCTTGCCCGAGTTGGGCACCTCGGAGTTCCAAGCCCGGGCGAGCCGGGTGATGGAGTCGAGGAAGATCACCACGTCGCGGCCATACTCCACGAGCCGCTTGGCCTTCTCGATCACCATGTCGGCGACCTGGATGTGGCGGCTGGAGTTCTCGTCGAACGTGGAGCTGATCACCTCGCACGACGGCCCCTTCACCTGCCGCTCCATGTCGGTGACCTCCTCCGGCCGCTCGTCGATCAGCAGCATGAAGACGTAGGCCTCCGGATAGTTGGCGAGCACCGCCTTGGCCATCTTCTGGAGGAGCACGGTCTTGCCGGCCCGCGGCGGACTGACGATCAGCCCGCGCTGGCCGAAGCCGATCGGCACGACCAGGTCGACGACGCGGGTGGAGAGCTCCTCGGGCGTCGTCTCCAGCACGATCCGCTCGTCGGGATGCAGCGGGGTGAGCTCGTCGAAGAACACGCGGGTCGCGAGCTTGGCGGGATCCTCGCCATTGATCGCCTCCACCCGCAACAGCGCGAAGTAGCGCTCGCTCTCCTTGGGAGGGCGGATCTGCCCGGCCACGCTCATGCCGTTGCGGAGGCCGAACCGCCGGATCTGGCTCGGCGACACGTAGATGTCGTCCGGGCAGGAGAGGTAGTGCGCGTCGGGGCTGCGGAGGAACCCGAAGCCATCGGGCAGGATCTCGAGCGTGCCCTCGCCGAACATCAGCCCGTTGAGCTTGATCCGCTCCTTGAGGATCCGGAACACCAGATCCTGCCGCCGGGCACCGGTGACGTCGCCGAGGTTCTCGCGACGAGCCAGCTCCACGAGCTCCGGCATCGAGAGCTTCTGCAGCTCCGCGATGAAGCCATCCCCCTTCTTCAGCGACTCGTAGTGACTGGTGACGTCCAGGCCGTCCTTGACCTCGGCGGCGATCTCCTCCGCGATCGAGAGGGGCTCGCGGTCGGCATCACCGGGCGACGTGTCGGGGGTGTTCGGCATGGTGCACCGGGACCGCGGCTACGGACGAGACCGAGCGGTGGTGGGCGGAAAGGCGGGAGGGACGAGAGGAGGCGGACGAACGGGCACGGTCGCCGCAGCCACGCGGGCCACGACGCCACTCCCACAGGATTGGAACCCCAGGCAGGCATCGACGCGTCGGACGGGACGCCCCGGACCAGCTATCGGTCCAGAATCGCCCGCCACATGTCATCGACGTGTGCCAGAGTATATGCCGGATTCCCCGAGGCATCCACGCTCCACGTGGTGGGGCCCGGCCGCGGCGGCAGGAAATGGCGGTCCCAGGCGCGGTCCCGAGCCGCGATCTGCTCCGGCGACCAGCCCCGGGCCGCGAGGCGGCCCTGCCTCACCGTTTCCTCGCATTCGACGACGACCAGGTCGGTGCACAGGTCGGCCCAACCGGCCTGCATCAAGAGCGGCACGTCGAGCACCACCGCCCGCGCGCCACCGGCGGCGAGCACGGCCTCGATCCGCCGCCGCACCCGGGGATGCACGATCGCCTCGAGGGCGGCGAGGGCCGCGTCGTGCGCGGGCGTCGCGCCGAACACGAGCCCCGCGAGCGCCTTGCGGTCGATCCGCCCCGCGGCGTCGCGGACGCCGGCACCGAACCGCGCGACGACCTCGGCCACTACCTCCGGATCGGCGAGCGCCTCGTGCGCCAGGCGATCGGCGTCCACCACCGTCGCCCCGTGCTCGGCGAACCGCCGGGCCACGGTCGACTTCCCCGCACCGATCCTGCCGACGAGCCCGATCACGACCATCTCACTCGCACTCCGCCCAGGTTCCGCCCGACCCCGCCGACACCTCCACCGGCACGTCGAGCGCGAGCGCCCCCCGCATCTCCTCGACGACGAGCCGCTCCACGTCGGCCGCCTCGTCGGCCGGCGACTCGAGGAGCAGTTCGTCGTGGATCTGCAGGACGAGCGCCGCCCGGCGGCGCTCCGACCGCAGCCGGGCGTCGACCCTGAGCATCGCCAGCTTGATCATGTCGGCGGCCGACCCCTGCACGACGGTGTTCACGGCCTCGCGCTCGGGGAGCGTGAGCGCCATCACGCCCGCGGCCGTCCGCCGCTTCGCCCGCTCCCGAACGCCGGCGATCGCCCGCCGACGGCCGAGCATCGTGGTCACCAGGCCGTCGCGGCGGCAGCGGTCGAGCACGTCGTCCATGAAGGCGGCCGCCCCCGAGAACGCGCGGAAGTAGCCGGCGATGAACTCGGCCGCATCGGCCTGCGGAATGCCGAGCGCCTTGGCCAGCCCGAAGGCCGACTGGCCGTAGAGGATCCCGAAGTTGACCGCCTTGGCGATCCGCCGCATCGCGGGCGTGACCGCGGCCGGCTCGACGCCGCAGACCGCCGCCGCGGTGCGGGCGTGGATGTCCTCGCCGGCCGCGAAGGCCGCCCGCATCGCCGCGTCGCCGGAGAGGTGCGCGAGGATCCGGAGCTCGATCTGCGAGTAGTCGGCCGCCACGAACCGCCAGCCCGGCTCGCCCGGCAGGAAGGCGGCCCGGATCTCCTGCCCCTCGGGCGTCCGCGTGGGGATGTTCTGCAGGTTGGGGTCGCTGGAACTGAGGCGGCCCGTGGCCGTGACCGTCTGGTTGAAGGTGGTGTGCACGCGGCCGGTGTGCGGATCGACGAGGGCCGGCAGGGCGTCGACGTACGTGCTCTTGAGCTTGGCGTATTTGCGGTGCTCGAGCAGCTTGGCCGGCAGCGGATGCA
This sequence comes from Pirellulales bacterium, assembly GCA_044337845.1. Classification (GTDB taxonomy): domain Bacteria; phylum Planctomycetota; class Planctomycetia; order Pirellulales; family UBA1268; genus QWPN01. The sequence continues at coordinate 12,315 of JBIIMU010000022.1, forward strand.
GCCCCGCGAGCTGCTCGAGCACCTCGGCGTCGGTGCTCGGGCCGGTCTTGCCCCGCTTGACCACCGGCAGCCCCAGCTCGTCGAACAGCACGGCCCGCAGCTGGATCGGCGAGGCGATGGCGAACGTGCGGCCGGCGAGGGCGTGAATCTCGCCTTCGAGCGCGGCCAGCCGCGCCGCATAGTCGACCGACAGCGCGGCGAGCCGCGGGGCATCGATCCGCACGCCCCGCCATTCCATGTCGGCGAGCACGCCGGCGAGCGGCATCTCGACGGCGGCGTAGAGGTCGGCGAGCCCGTGGGCGGCGAGCGCCCCGGGCAGCAGGTCGGCCAGCGCGTGCACGAGCCGGCAGTGACCGGCGGCGGCGGCGGCCGGGGCGGGGCGGTCCACCGCGGCCGCCGCCGCCGGGTCGGCGCCCGGCACACCGTGCCGCACGGCCGACTCGGTGAGCCCGAGATTCCGCTCGCCGGCTTCGAGCAGGTAGGCGGCGAGCAGCGTGTCGAAGGTGGCGCCGCGCAGGCTCGCCCCGAGCGTGCGCAGGGCCACGTCCTGCTGCTTGAGGTCGTGGCCCCGCTTCGCCACCGCCGGGTCGGCGAGCAGGCTCCGCAGCCCGGCGTGCGAGCTGACCGCGGCGGCATCGAACCACGCGGCCACGGTGGCCGAGGCCAGCACGGCTCCGAGCGGCCGGCTCCGGCCGACGGCCGTGGCCGGCCGGACGACCGCCACCGCGACCGGCCCCGACGCCCGCAGCCGCTCGACGGCGGCCGTGATCCCGGCCTCGGTCGCGGGCTCCTCGAGCGGCGGACCGATCACCGCGCCGGCCGACTGCCCGGCGGCGTCCGCCGGCTCGTCGTCCTGGGCGTCGAAGAGCGTGCGGACCTTCGGCTTCGCCGCGGCGGGCGGCACGGCCGCGACCGGCTGACTCGCGCCGCCCGCGGCGACGACCCGCCCGAGGAGGCTCCGGAAGCCGAACTCCCGCAGCAGGGCCGCGAGCGCGCCCGCGTCGGGGGCATGCCGGGCCGCCGCGTCCCACGGCACCGCCACCGGCACGGCGGTCTCGAGGCGAATCAGCTCGCGTCCGGCCAGGGCCGTGGCCCCGTGCAGCCGGAGGTTTTCCTTCCGCTTCGCCCCGGACACGCTCTCGATGTCGGCGAGCAGGGCGTCGAGCGTGCCGAATCGCTGGATCAGCTCCGCGGCGATCTTCGGTCCGATCCCCGGCACGCCGGGCACGTTGTCGACCGCGTCACCGACGAGGGCGAGGTAGTCGACGACCTGGTCGGGCCGGATGCCCCAGTCGGCCGCGAGCTCCGCCACACCGAGCGGCTGGTTGGTGCGGAGGTTGAGCAGCGTCACGTGCGGCCCGAGCAGCTGCCGCGCGTCCTTGTCGGAGGTGGCGATCGTGCAGACGCCGCCGGCGGCCACCGTCTGGGTGGCGAGCGTGGCGAGCACGTCGTCGGCCTCGAACCCGGGCACCTCCAGGCAGGGGATGCCGAACACGTCCAGCAGCCGCCGCACGAGCGGAATCTGCGGCACGAGGTCGGCGGGCATCTCGGCCCGATTCGCCTTGTACGCCGCGAACTTCTCGTGGCGGAACGTCGGCCCCGGCGGATCCATCGCGCAGACCAGGTAGTCGGGCTTCTTCTTCTCGATGATGTCGAGCAGATCCCGCGTCAGCCCGAACACCACCGACACCGGCGTGCCGTCGGGTGCCGTCATCTCCGGCAGCGCGTGGAAGAGCTGATACACCCGCGACAGCGTGTCGATCGCCAGCACCGTTTTGCCGGAGAGGTCGGGGGTCGCGGCGGCGGTGGGAACCTCGGTGGACATGCCCGGGCAAGCATAGCGAGGAGCAGGACGGCGCTCGGCAGGAGGTTCCTCGCGGGTGCGCCGCCGGTCGGAGGACCATGCTCGCAGCCGGCGGGATTTGTGAGTTATCCGCCCCGACGGAAGCATGCGGCGCCAGCGAGGCACACATCTCACCGG
>JBIIMU010000329.1:0-3761 GCA_044337845.1 Pirellulales bacterium
GGCTGGTGACCTCGAGCCCGCTGGAGCCCTCGACGCTCGCCCTCGGATCGGCGGCGACACCCGCCGTGCTCCCGGAGCGGCTCAAGCAGACGCCGGCGTTCTTCGCCACCGACGGCCTGGCGGTGACACAGCACGAGGCGGTCTCCAAGGACGGCACCCGGATTCCGTACTTCCAGATCGGCCGGGCCGACGCGGCGTCCGACGGCTCCACGCCCACGCTGCTCTACGGCTACGGCGGCTTCGAGATACCGCTCGTGCCCGGCTACAGCCCCGTGGTGGGCGCGGCATGGCTGGAGCGCGGCCACACCTACGTGATCGCCAACATCCGGGGCGGCGGGGAGTTCGGGCCGCGGTGGCATCAGGCCGCCCTCAAGGGCAACCGGCACCGGGCCTACGAGGACTTCATCGCCGTGGCGGAGGACCTCGTCGCCCGCCGGGTGGCGACGCCGGAGCACCTCGGCGTGATGGGGGGCAGCAACGGCGGCCTCCTGGTGGGCAACATGCTGACGATGCGGCCCGATCTGTTCGGCGGGATCGTCTGCCAGGTGCCGCTGCTCGACATGCGACGCTTCAACACGCTGCTCGCCGGGGCCAGCTGGATGGGCGAGTACGGCGACCCCGACGTGCCGGAGGAGTGGGCGTTCATCCGGGGGTTCTCGCCCTACCACAACGTGGCGGCCGATCGGGAGTATCCGCCGATCCTGATCACCACCTCGACCCGCGACGATCGCGTTCATCCCGGGCACGCGCGGAAGATGACGGCCCGGCTCCGCGAGCACGGCAAGCCGGTGCTCTACTACGAGAACATCGAAGGGGGCCACGGCGGCGCCGCCGACAACCGCCAGAAGGCGTTCATGGACGCGCTGGCGTGGACGTTCCTGGGCCGTGAGCTCGGCGACTGACGCCGAAGCGCCGCAGCACCGCGGCCGGCGCGCCGATCCCGAGCACGTGCACCGGCCCGGTGAACTCGGCCGCCTGCGGGTTCGCGAATCCCCGCTTCACGGCCACGAAGGTGGCCGTGACGTCCGCCCGCACGCAGGGGCCGGCAGCCACGCCGGTGTCGGCATCGAGGCCCGATGGCAGATCGACGGCGAGCACCCGCACGCGGTCGTCCGCGGCCCGTCGGCGGTTGATCGCCGCGATCGCGGCGGCCACGCCCCCACGCGGCGGCCCGACCGCTCCCGTGCCGAGCAGGGCATCCACGATCCAGTCCGCCCCGCCGAGCTCGCGGCACCAGGCCGCCTCGTCGGCGTCGGCGAGGCAGGCGAGCGGCAGACCGCTCCGCTGGCAGATCCGCAGGTTGATGGCCGCGTCGCCGGCATAGGCCTCCGGTGTGGCGGCGAGGAGCAGCCGCACCGGATGCCCGGCGGCGTCGAGATGCCGGGCGATCACGAAGCCATCGCCCCCGTTGTTGCCGCGGCCGCAGGCGATCGCGACGGGCCCCCCCGCCGCCAGCCGCCCGAGGAGCGCGGCCGCGCCGGCCCCCGCATTCTCCATCAGCACCACGCCCGCGACCCCGAACTCCTCGATCGCGACGCGGTCGAGTTCGCGAACCTCCCGCGTTGCCAGCCTTGCCTCATCCACGCCGCTCTCCTTGCCCACGCTCTGGACCTTCCGCAGCCTCGCCCATGACGGGCCCGTAAGTCTGGGCGATTTGAATCGATCGTGCCGATTGTGCCGATCATACGGGAGTGTTCCGCCGCATCCATCCCGCCGTCGCGATCCTGGTGTCCCTGCTCCTCGGCGCGTGGCCTGAGGCCGCGTGCCGGGCGGACGAGGCGGAACTGCCGGCGGTCGCCGAAGACCGGATCGTGGCCCTCGAGAAGGCGGTCGGCAGGCTCACCAAGGCCGCCGACAAGAAGAAGGACGACGCCACGAAGCCGTCGCTGGTGGTCTCCGGCCAGGTGCAGGCCGACACGGTCTATTTCGGCCAGGACGAGGAGAGCCGTATCGACGTCGGCGACCTCCAGGACGGCGCCCAGTTTCGCCGCCTCCGAATCGGCGCCCGGGGCACGAGCTTTGAGTCGCTCGAATACTCGCTGGGCGTCGACTTCGCGCTCGCCAACCAGCCGAGCTACCTCGACAACTACCTCGAGTGGAAGGATCTGCCCTACCTCCAGCACATCCGCGCGGGCCACTACTTCGAGCCCTTCTCCCTGGAGCGCGTGACGCAGAACCGCAACAACACCTTCATGGAGCGGTCGCTCGTCGACACGTTCGCGCCGGCCCGCAACATGGGGGTGATGACCTACGGCGTCACCGAGAACGAGCGGGCGACCTGGGCGATCGGCACGTTCCGCAGCAACAGCGACAACGTCGGCAACGACACGTTCGACAGCGGCCAGGCGCTCACCATGCGGGGCACGGTGCTGCCGTGGTGGGACGAGGCCAGTGACGGCAGCTTCTACCTCCACCTCGGCGCCTCCTACAGCTACCGCGACGCCTACGAGAACCAGGTCCGGTTTCGGAACACGCCCGAAATCCGCAAGCAGCAGCCGGCGAACGTCTTCGGCCCGGTGGGGCCTCCCCGGCCCAGCAACTACATCAACGGTCAGCCCGGCCCCTTCGCCCCGATCTTCGTCGACACGGGGAACATCGCCGCCGACCACTTCCAGCTGTTCGACCCCGAGTTCGCGCTGATCCTCGGCCCGCTCTCGCTGCAGTCGGAATACGCCTTCGCCGTGGTCGACCAGATCGGCGGCCCGAGCCTGTTCTTCAACGGCTACATGGCGCAGCTGAGCTACTTCCTGACGGGCGAGCACCGGCCCTACGACCGCAAGCTCGGCATCCACAAGCGGCTGGAGCCGTTCGAAGACTTCTTCCGCGTGCGGACGGCATCCCGCGGCATCCTCACCGGCCTGGGCGCCTGGGAGATCGCGGCCCGGTTCTCGAACATCGTGCTCAACGACGAGAACATCCGCGGCAACAACCTCACCGACTTCACCGTGGGGCTCAACTGGTATCTCAATCCGTACACCCGCTGGAAGTTCAACTACGTGCGGGCCTTCCTCGAGGACTCGCGGGTCAGCAAGGGCAACAGCATGACCGACGCCTACGGGATGCGGATCGACTTCGACTTCTGAGCGCCGCGGCCGGCACGAGCCGGTGCCGCCGGTGTATAAGGTCGGGGGTTCGTCGCCGAGCCCTTCGGAGTGCCCCATGCCCGACCGCGTGTCCTTCGCCCTCGTCGCCGCCATGCTCGCCACCGTCACCACCGCCGGCGCGGCCCCGCCCCTCGTGATCGCCCACCGGGGCGCGAGCGGCTATCTGCCCGAGCACACGCTGCCGGCCAAGGCGATGGCCCACGCCCAGGCCGCCGACTTCATCGAGCAGGACGTCGTGCTGACCCGCGACGACGTGCCGGTCGTGCTCCACGACGTGTTCCTCGATGCCGTCAGCGACGTCGTCGAGCGGTATCCCGGGCGAGCCCGGGCGGACGGCCGGCACTATGCGATCGACTTCACCCTGGAGGAGCTCCGGGCCCTGCGGCTCTTCGAGCGCTGCGACCCGAAGACGGGCCAGCCCACCTACCCCGGCCGGTTTCCGCCCCGCACGGGTTCGTTTCGCATCGCCACGCTCGAGGAGGAACTCGACCTGCTCGACGGCCTCGCGCGGAGCACCGGCCGCCGAGCCGGTGTGTACCCGGAGATCAAGCAGCCCGCCTGGCATCGCCGCGAGGGGCACGACCCGACGCCGATCATCGCGGAGGTGCTCCGTCGCCGCGGCCTCGACGGCAAGGACGCGGCCTGCATCGTGCAGTG
>JBIIMU010000330.1:0-3739 GCA_044337845.1 Pirellulales bacterium
TTGAACTTCTCGATCCCCGCGAGGTAGAGCGGATCGTACTCGGCGGATTCGGCGGTCATGAGGATCCCGTCGCGGGGTGCGGTGTCGCCGTCGGAGCCCGGACATCCTGCCCGGAAGAAAGCCCATGAATGGTAGCAACCCGTCCCGGACACCGCAGGATTCGCCGCCCCGGGTGCCCGTCGGCCGCGGGCGGGAATCGGCGGCTGCACGGGCGGCCCGGGCCGCCGCCATCGTGGACCGGCTCGCCGGGGCGTATCCCGACGCCGACTGCTCGCTGCACTTCGGCTCGCCGTTCCAACTGGTGATCGCCACGATCCTCTCGGCCCAGTGCACCGACAACCGGGTCAACCAGGTGACTCCCGGGCTGTTTCGCCGCTGGCCCACCCCCCAGGCCCTCGCGGCGGCCGACCGCGACGACCTCGAGGCGGTGATCCGCAGCACCGGCTTCTTCCGGTCGAAGGCGAAGAGCATCCTGGGCTGTTGCCAGGCCCTGGTGGATCGGCACGGTGGCGAGGTGCCCACGACCCTCGACGAGCTCGTGCGGCTCCCGGGCGTGGGCCGCAAGACCGCCAACGTGGTGCTCGGCACGGCGTTCGGCATCCCGTCGGGCGTGGTGGTGGACACGCACGTGGGGCGGATCTCGCGCCGCCTCGGCCTGACGCGGGCCGCCGACGCCGTGCGGGCCGAACGCGATCTGATCCGCGTGCTGCCCCAGCCGGCGTGGATCGGCTTCAGCCACCGGATGATCGCACTCGGCCGGGGGCCCTGCGCCGCCCGCCGGCCGCGGTGCGATGGCTGTCCATTGGCCGACCTCTGCCCGCGGGTCGGCGTGAAGGCGCCGCGGCCGGCACGCTGACGCCCGTCGCCCCGGCCCCATGGCGGGAAACCACGTCGGCGGCGTAGACTGCCGGTGCCGTCGTCCACCCGTTCGTGCGTTCCTTCTCCGCCTGCGTACGGGAGCCCCCATGATCCTCTCCGGCCACGAGATTCGCCAGCAACTCGGCGGCAACATCGTCATCGACCCCTTCGACGAGAGCCGGCTCAATCCCAACAGCTACAACCTCTCGCTCCACGACGAGCTGCTCGTCTACGAGGAGGTGGTGCTCGACATGCGGAAGAGCAACCGCGTGGATCGGATCTCGATTCCCGAAGACGGGCTGGTGCTCACCCCCAACCAGCTCTACCTCGGCCGCACGATCGAGCGCACCGAGACGCACAACCTCGTCCCGATGATCGAGGGCCGCAGCTCGATCGGGCGGCTGGGCCTGTTCGTGCACGTCACCGCGGGCTTCGGCGACGTCGGGTTCTGCGGTTTCTGGACGCTCGAGATGTTCGCGGTGCAGCCGGTGAAGATCTATCCCGGCGTGCCGATCTGCCAGATCTTCTTCCACCAGATCCACGGCGACATCACCGAGTATTCGAGCGAGAAATACCAGCACAACCGTGACATCCAGCCGAGCCTGCTGTACCGCGAGCTCGCCGCCGACGGCGAACTGCCCCAGCAGATGCATCTCGAGTTCGGATCCGAGGCGGCCGAACGGCCGGCGGCGCTGGCGACCCCACGGGTCGCAAGGTAGATTTCCGCCATGCTGCCCACGCTCTTCGCCGGCTCCGCGCTCGGCACGGCCATCGTGTTCGTGATCGCCGTGCTGCTGGCCGTGTTCGCCCGCTCGTCGCTCGGCGATCAGGGGGCCGACGTCGCCTTCTGGGTCGGCGTGGGCTCCCTGGCGCTCTCGATCCTCCTCTCGCTCGCCCTCCTCGTGCTGTCGGCCCTGACGCCGGATTCCGATTCCTAGCGTTCGCCGGCCTGCACCGCCCGCGGGAGCCGGCGGTGCCGCCCCCTCCCGGAAAGGTGCATTCGTGCTTCGAACCCATACCTGCGGCGAACTGCGTTCCGCTCACCTCGGCACCGCCGTGACGCTCTGCGGCTGGGTGGACCGCGTCCGCGACCACAAGGGCGTGATCTTCATCGACCTCCGCGACCGCTGGGGGAAGACGCAGGTCGTGATCGGCCCGGAGAGCCCCGCCGGCACCCTCGCGGCCGCCAAGGCCGTGCGGCCCGAATGGGTGGTGCTCGTCCGCGGCACGGTCGGCGCGCGGCCGGCCGGCACCACGAACCCGAAGCTCGTGACCGGCGAGATCGAGGTCGTCTGCAGCGAGTTTCAGGTCCTCAACGAGGCCGAGACGCCCGTCTTCCAGCCGGGCGCGACCGAACTGCCCGGCGAGGAGGTTCGCCTCCAGCACCGCTGGCTCGATCTCCGCCGGTCGGCGATGCAGGAGAACATGTTTCTCCGCAGCCGGATGGTGAAGATCATGCGCGACCACTTCGACGCCCTCGGCTTCATCGACGTCGAGACGCCGATGCTGGGCCGGAGCACGCCCGAGGGGGCCCGCGACTACCTCGTGCCCAGCCGGCTCGACCACGGCTCCTTCTTCGCGCTGCCGCAGTCGCCGCAGCTCTACAAGCAGCTCCTGATGATGGCGGGCTTCGACCGCTACGTGCAGGTGGCGAAGTGCTTCCGCGACGAAGACCTCCGCGCCGACCGCCAGCCCGAGTTCACCCAGCTCGACGTCGAGATGTCGTTCGTGGAGGCCGACGACGTGATGGGCGTGATCGAGGGGCTCGTGCAGCGGACCGCGCGGGAGATCCTCGGGCTCGACGTGCCGCTGCCGCTGCCGCGGCTCTCCTGGGACGAGGCGATGGAGCGGTTCGGCCACGACGCCCCCGACCTCCGCTACGGCCTCGAGCTCGTCGACCTCACGCCGATCGCCGGCGAGAGCGACTTCCGCGTGTTCCGCGGCGCCGTCGAGACCGCCGGCCGGGTTCGCGGCATCCGCGTGCCGGGGGCCGCGGCGAAGTTCTCCCGCAAGGATCTCGACGACCTCACCGCGATCGCCGTCGAGGGAGGCGCCAAGGGGCTCGTGTGGCTGAAGGTGGAAGCCGACGGCTCGTTCTCCGGCCCCGTGGCCAAGAACCTGGCGAGCGTGGCCGAAGCGCTGAAGGCGAAGCTCGGCTGCGAGCCCGGCGACCTCGCCCTGATCGTGGCCGACTCGTTCGACGTGACCTGCAAGGCCCTCCACATGCTCCGCAAGCGGCTCGGGGCGACGCTCGGCCTCTACGACCCCGACGCCATGCACTACTCCTGGGTGGTCGACTTCCCGATGTTCGCCAAGGACACGGAGAGCGGCGGCTGGGCGTCGATGCACCACCCGTTCACCGCGCCACGGCCGGCCGACCTCGAGCTGCTCGACACCGACCCCGCGGCCTGCCGGGCCGTCGCCTACGACCTCGTGATCAACGGCTCGGAGGCGGGGGGCGGCACGATCCGGATCCACGACGGCGGCACGCAGGAGAAGGTGTTCAAGCTGCTCGGCATCACGCCGGAGGTGGCCCGGGAGCGGTTCGGCTTCCTGCTCGACGCCCTGCGGAGCGGGGCCCCGCCGCACGGCGGCATCGCCCTGGGCATCGACCGCTGGGTGATGCTGTTCGGCAAGCTCGACAGCATCCGCGACGTGATCGCCTTCCCGAAGACGCAGAAGGCGAGCGACCTGATGACCGGGGCGCCGTCGCCGGTGGAGACGAAGCAGCTCGTCGAGCTCGGCGTCCGGGTCGTCGTGCCGCCGCCGAAGCCGGCGTGACGCGGCGAATCAGGAAGCCCAATCGCGTAAGCGATGGGGACCTGCCCCGCGCTGGAAGCCGCGATCGCGTGAGCGATGCGGACCTCGGGCCTGTGCGCCG
>JBIIMU010000331.1:0-3729 GCA_044337845.1 Pirellulales bacterium
GAGTGGTTCGCCCGTTCCCTGCACGACTGACGCCGCGGTCAGCGGGTCGCGACGCCGGCGAGCCAGTCCACGATCGCGGCCATGAAGGCGGGCAGATCGGCCGGCCGCCGGCTGGTGATGTGGTGCCGATCGACCACGACGGGCGTGTCTTCCCAGATCGCGCCGGCGTTCACGAGATCGTCGCGGATGCCCGGGCTGCCGGTCACCCGCACGCCGCGGTAGACGCCGGCCGAGATCGGGATCCAGCCGCCGTGGCAGATCGCGGCCACGAGCTTGCCCGTGGCGGAAAACTCCCGCACGAGGCCGAGCACCTTCGGGTCGCGCCGCAGGCTGTCGGGCATCCAGCCGCCGGGGATCACGATCCCGTGGAAGTCGGCCGCCTCCATGTCGGCGAGCGCCGCGTCGGCCCGGCAGGGATACCCGTGCTTCCCGTGCACCAGATGGCCCTGGGCCTCCCCCGCCACCGTCACGTGCGCCCCGGCTTCCTCGAGCCGCAGCTTCGGGTACCAGAGTTCGAGATCCTCGTAGTCGGGGCCCGCGAGAACGAGGATGCGGATGCCGTCGAGCGACGAACGGCGGGAAGCGGACAGCGACATGGCGGCGACTCCGGGAGGGACGGGGAGTGAATCCGGGCGGAACTCCCTTCCGGCCCGCCCGCAGTATCGCAGGCGGATCGCGGGGTGGCGACCGCCGACCGCATTCGATCGACCTTCGACCCACTCGTATCCGGCCCGTCGGGAGGCTATCTAATTGGCCTCTCTCCCCCGGGACGCCGATGCCAGGTTCATTCCATCCCCGCGCATGGCCAGCCTGGCTCGGCGGTGAATGGTCCGACCCGTCGGCGGCCCGGCTGTTTCGCACCAGCCTCGCCACGCTCGTGGCGCTCGTCGCGTGCGCTCCCTGGATCGCCCGGTCCGCCCTCGCGGTCCTCGGGGCCGACTCGACGGCGCCGCTGGAGTGGGTGCCCGCCTCGTTCCCGGCGCGGCAGGCCTACGACCGCTTCACCGCCGAGTTCGGCAGCGGCGACGTGGTGATGGTGTCGTGGCCCGGCTGCACGCTCGCCGCGGACGAGGTCGATCGGTTCGTGGCCGCGACCGCCGCCGCCACCGCCCGCGACCCGCAGGGCCGGCCCTGGTTCGACGCGGTCGTCACCGGCCGGGACGCCGTGTCGCGGCTCACCGCACCGCCGCTTTCGCTCGACCGGGCCACGGCGCTGGAGCGGCTTCGCGGCGTGGTGGTGGGGCCCGACGGGCAGCGGACGTGCGTCGCGATCGGGCTCACGCGGGAGGGCCTGGCCGACCGCCGCCGGGCCGTCGCGTGGATTCGCGACACGCTCGCGCAGACCACCTCGGCCCGCCCCGACGAGATCCACCTCGCCGGGTCCGTGATCGACAACGTCGCCGTGGACGAGGCCAGCGACGAGAGCCTGCGCGTGTACGGCGGGCCGGCGGCGGCGATCGTGTTTCTGCTCACCTGGGTCGCGCTGCGGTCGTTCCGCTACGCCGTCGTCGTGTTCGTGCTCGCGCTCGTGTGCGTCGGCCTGTCGTTCACCACCCTGCGGGCGTGCGGCGACCGGATGAACCCCGTGCTGATCGTGATGCCGCTGCTGGTGCTCACGCTCGGCGTGTCGGGCGGCATCCACCTCGTCAACTACCTCGTGGCCGAGTACCGCACCGGCCAGGGCCGCGGCGCCGCCTGGCGGGCGGTGAAGGTGGGCTTCCTGCCCTGCCTGCTCTCGTCCGGCACGACCGCGATCGGCCTGATCTCGCTGGTGGTGAGCGAGCTGGAGCCGATCCGCGTGTTCGGGTTCCACGCCGCGATCGGCGTGCTCGGCACGCTCGCGGTGCTGTTCCTCGTGCTGCCGGGCATCTTCGCCCGCTGGCCGATCCGCCGCCGGCTCGACGCCGCGAGCGGCTCGGCGGCGGCCGTGGGGTGGGCAAGCCTGACCACGCGGCACGGAGCGGCGATCACGGCCCTCACGGCGGTCGGCCTCGGCGCCGCCGGGGCGGGCATCTCCGGCATCCGCACCTCCGTGGGCATCGACACGCTGTTCACGCCCACGAGCCGCGTGGTCCGCGACTACGAATGGCTGGAGCGGGAGATCGGCCCGCTCGTGCCGATCGAGGTGGTGCTGCGGTTCACGCCGGACTCCGACGTGCGGACGGCCGAGAGGCTCGACGTGGTGCAGGAGGTGGGTGACGCCCTCCGCGGCCTCGCGCCGGTGTCGGGCGTCACGTCGGCGGCGGTGTTCCTGCCCGAGTTCGCCGCGGCGGGGCCGCTGGTCTCGGCGACGCGGCGGGTGGTCGCGGCCCGGCGGCTGGAGGAGGCGCTCACGAGCCTCGCCGACATGAGCCTGATCCGCGAAGACGCGACGGGCCAGCGGTGGCGGATCACGGCCCGGGCCTCGGCGCTGGCCGGGCTCGACTACACCGAACTGCTCCGCCGCGTTCGCGGCACCGTCGAGCCGATCGTGGCCGACCACGGCGGCGCGGCCCGGGGCATCACGGCCGACTTCACCGGCGCCATGCCCCTGATCAACGCGATCCAGAAGACGCTGCTCCGCGACCTGTTCAGCAGCTTTCTCTCCGCCTGCGGCCTGATCACCGTGGTGATGATGCTGGTGGAGGGGGGCGTGGTGGCGGGGCTGGTGGCCATGATCCCCAACGTGTTTCCGATGGTGATCCTGTTCGGGGTGCTCGGCTGGGCGGGGGCCACGCTCGACATCGGCAGCGTGATGACCGCGTCGGTGGCCCTCGGCATGGCCGTGGACGGCACCTTCCACTTCCTCACCTTCTACCGCCATGCCCTCCGCGACGCCGCCTCGCCGCGGTCGGCCACCGACCGGGCCGCCGCGATCCGGGCGGCGTTTCAGCATGCGGCGGGGGCGCTCGTGCAAAGCGCGCTGGTGTGTGGCCTCGGCATCCTCGCCTTCGCGGCGAGTCCCTTCGCCCCCACGCAGCGGTTCGCCTGGATGCTCTCGCTCCTGGTGGGCCTCGCGCTCGTCGGCGACCTCGTGGTCCTGCCGGCGATGCTGGCCACGCGGGCGGGCCGCTGGTTCCGGCGGGTGACGGCGAGTCGGCGGGTCACGTCGCCTTGTGGCTGACGAGCGGACGCAGCTCGCGACGCACCGCGGTGAGCTCCCGCTGCGCCCGCATCACCGCGCGAATGTCGCGGTACGCGGTCGGGGCCTCGTCCACGAGCCGGCCGGCACGTCGGGCGTCGAAGATCACGCCGTGCATCTCGCGGACGAGCCGACGGGCGTCGATCTTCCGCGCCGCCTCGCCACGCGGGAGAATGCGGCCGGCCCCGTGGGAGCTCGAGCGGAGCGACTCCGGATGCCCGCGGCCGACGGTGTGGAAGCTGACCGTGCCCATCGAACCGGGCACGAGGCCGGCCGCGCCGGCGGCGGCCGGCAGCGCACCCTTGCGATGGACGATCAGCTGCCGATCCCCGTGCGGCTCGACGGCCACGTGATTGTGGTCGCAGTCGAGCCAGGACGACTCGTCGATCGAGCCGCCGACGAGCTCGGCGAGGGCGGCCGCCGCGGCGCGGGCCATCCGCTCGCGGTTGGCCCGCGCCCACGCCCTGGCCCAGGCCACGTCGGCCAGGTAGGCGTGGCCGGCCGCGCCGGCGACATCGAGCGCCAGCGGCGACTCGGGGGCGGGCGCGACGGCCCGGGCCAGGTGCCACGCGGTGATCGCCTGCCCCATGGCCCGCGACCCTGAATGG
>JBIIMU010000332.1:0-3727 GCA_044337845.1 Pirellulales bacterium
GCACGACCCGTCGCGCGTCGAGGATCGTGCCCACGCCCATGGTGATCGCCTGCCGGGGCACGTTCCACTCGCCGAAGAAGTCGGCGGCGGCGTCGGAGCGGGTGACGCTGTCGAGCGTGATCAGCCGGGTGCGGCTCTCGGCGGTGCTGCCGGGCTCGTTGAAGCCGATGTGGCCCGTGCGGCCGATGCCGAGGATCTGGAGGTCGATGCCCCCGGCCTCGCGAATCCGCTCCTCGTAGGCCGCGCACGCGGCGTGGATATCCTGGCGGGCGAGCAGGCCGTCGGGAATGTGGATCGCAGCGGTCGGGATGTCGAGGTGGTCGAAGAGATGCTCCCGCATGAAGCGGTGGTAGCTCTGCAGCGCCTCGGGCTGCATCGGCCAGTATTCGTCGAGGTTGAACGTGACCACGGTCTTGAACGACACGCCCTCCTCGCGGTGCAGGCGGATCAACTCGTCGTACACGCCCACCGGCGTGCTGCCGGTGGCGAGGCCGAGCACCGTCGTCTTGCCGGCCGCCGCCCGCTCGCGGACGAGGTCGGCGATCTCGCGGGCCACCGCGCGGCTGGCGTCGGCCGGCTGGTCGTAGACGGTGACGGGCACCCGCTCCACGGTGGTCACGTGGGGAAGCGGCCCGCGATAGATCGGCGCGGTGGACGAGGCGGCGGGGTGGCGAGCGGCGGACATGGCGGGAAACCTCCTGCGGTGATGGCGGCACGGCCGCCGACGAGTCAGATGAGTTTTGTCTTGCCCGGCACCGCGAACTGCGGCTTCGGGAGCGTCGCATCCCAGGTGAGATCCTTGGGAAACAGGTCGAGCTTCGACTCCTCGGTGGCGAACGTCCAGGTCACCTTTTGCCCCGAGTAGGCGGCCATCCGCCCCAGCACCGCCACCATCGAGCTGTCGGCGAGCTGCCGGAGCTCCACGATCGGCTTGCCGGCCCGGATCGAGTCGACGAGATCCTTGTGCTCCTGCTTGTAGGCGTCGGCGATGCTGCCGGGCATCTCCCAGACCTTGGTGCCCGCCCGGTCGAAGATCCGCGAACCGGCGTTGGCAGCCCCGATGTGGCACTGGCCCTTCGTGCCATACACCACGTTGCCCACGTCGCCCGCCGCGCCGGGAATCTGCCGGCACATGAACGACACCATCCGCTTGCCCGGGTATTCGTAGTCGAGGCTCACGCTGTCCCACATCTCGCTGTCGTCGGGCCGGGTGAACCGGCCGCCCGAGCCGAACGCGCTCACGGGATTGTCGCCCATCACCCAGTTGATGGTGTCGAGGTTGTGGACGGCCTGTTCGGCGATCTGGTCGCCGCTCAACCAGATGAAGTGCATCCAGTTGTTGAGCTGGTACTCGGCGTCGCTCATCCCGTCTTCCCGCGGACGGTACCAGATCCCGCCGGCGCAGTAGCGGGCCGTGGCGCCGAGCACGTCGCCGATCGCCCCCTGCCGGATCTGCTCGACGGCCCCGATGTAGTTCACCTGCCGGCGATACTGCGTGCCCGCCACCACCGCCACCCCCTTGGCCACCGCGGCGTCGTGCGTCTCGAGGCACAGGCGGTATCCGGCCGGGTCGACGCAGCCCGGCTTCTCGGCGAACACGTGCTTGCCGGCGGCCACGGCGTCGCGGAGGTAGAGCGGGCGGAAGCCGGGCGACGTGGTGATCAGCACGATGTCGACGTTGCGGTCGTCGAGCACCCGCTTGTAGCCGTCGAGGCCGGCGGCGATCGTCTCGTCGGCGGCGACCTTGTCGGGATGGGCCTGCCGCATCGCCTTCCAGAGAGCCGCGCATTTCGGCGCGTAGAGGTCGGCCGTCGCCACGAGCCGCACGCCGTCGTTGATCGACAGCGAATCGTTGATCGCCCCGCTGC
Source organism: Pirellulales bacterium (assembly GCA_044337845.1). Classification (GTDB taxonomy): domain Bacteria; phylum Planctomycetota; class Planctomycetia; order Pirellulales; family UBA1268; genus QWPN01. The sequence goes on from JBIIMU010000332.1 coordinate 1,869, forward strand.
CCCGGCCGCCGCAGCCGATGACGCCGAGCCGCAGCTCGCGGGTCTCTTCGGCGGCCGCCAGGGAGGAATGCACCATGACGGCCGCGGCGGCCCCGGCCGCGCCGCCGGCGAAGGCCCGCCTCGAGACCGTCGGGCGGCCCGACGCCGTGTCCGCCGCCTCGACTCGCTGCCTCATCGTGATCACCTCGCGACCGGAACACCCGGCGAATCGCGGCGCCGCCACGACCACCGCGGTTGCTGTCTTACCCGGGCCCGCCAGATCCGAACAGGATGCCTGAAAGTGCGGAATGATATCCATTCGTATGTTCTCCGGGGGCCACGGCGGCCGGTGGGCCAGCGAACGCCCCCCCCAGCTGAACCGGCCTCGCCGCTCGATTCACCGGGGTGGCGGCCCGCCCATCCCCGGCGTAGGCTCCGGGTCGTCATGGCGAAAAGTGCCACCCACGAGCAACGCGAGTACTACCGGTATCTGCCGGTGAATCCCGGGGACGCGTGCTGGGGCGTGAGCGTGACCGGCGCGGGCTACCAGCCCGCCGCGCCCGGCTTCGATCTCCTCCCCCCGCGGCGTCATCCGCCCGGGCACTTCTACGAGTGGGATTCGGGCCGCGTGCTCAGCGAATACGGCGTGGTGGGCGTGGCGCACGGCGAGGGCGAGTTCGACTCCCACGCCACGGGGCTCACGCCCCTGCGGGCGGGCGACGCGGTGCTCCTCTTTCCCGGCGTGTGGCACCGCTACCGCCCCCTCAAGCGGACGGGCTGGGCGATCCACTGGATCCACTTCCAGGGCGGCACGCCCGACCGGCTGCGGAGCGACGGCGTGGTGCGGCCGGAACGCAGCGTGTTTCGGGCCGCCCTCGACCCGGCGATCCTGCGGGCCTTCGGCGACGTCCTCGACGCGCTCCGGGCGGAGCCGCCCGGCTTCGTGCAGGTGGCGGGGGCGAAGACCATCGAGATCGTCGCCCGCCTGCTCGGCACCGCGTCGGCGGGCCGCGCGGTCCCGCGACTGCAGGAGGTGGTCAGCCGGGCGCGGCTCCGACTCGAGCAGGATCCCGGCGGACTGCCCGTGGTCGGCCAGCTGATCGACGAGTTCGACGTCAGCCGCACGCACTTCTTCCGGCTCTTCAAGGAGGAGACCGGCCAGACCCCCTACAAGTATCACCTCGAGCTCAAGATCCGCCGGGCCGGCGAGATGCTCCGCGACTCGAATCTCACCGTGAAGCAGATCTCGATCGCGCTGGGGTTCCGCAATCCCTACCACTTCTCGAGGCTCTTCCGGGCCAAGACCGGCGCCGCCCCGCGGACCTACCGCAACCACTGGCGGGCGATCTCGCGGGTCGCAGCCCCGGCCGGCCCGTCCTGACCGATCGCCCCCACGCCCCGGAGGTTTCGCCATGCCAGCGCCCGTGACGCCAGGCTGCCAGTTCGCCAGCGACAACACCGCGCCGATCTGCCCGGCCGCCTGGGAGGCGGTGCAGCGGGCCAACGCCGGCTGCGAGGCGAGCTACGGCAACGACCCCTGGACGGCCCGGGCCTGCGACCTGATCCGCGAGATGGTCGACGGCCCGGCCGAGGTGTTCTTCGTGTTCAACGGCACCGCCGCCAACTCGCTGGCGCTGGCGGCCATGTGCCAGTCGTACCACGCGATCCTGTGCCACGAGATGGCGCACGTCGAGACCGACGAGTGCGGGGCGCCCGAGTTCTTCTCCAACGGCACGAAGCTCCTCCTGCTCTCTGGACCGGGAGGCAAGATCACGCCCCAGGGTATCGCCCACGCGGTCGAACGCCGCCGCGACATCCACTACCCCAAGCCGCGGGTCGTGAGCGTCACGCAGGCGACCGAACTCTCGACCGCCTACTCG
>JBIIMU010000333.1:0-3718 GCA_044337845.1 Pirellulales bacterium
AGATCCGCTCGGCCGGCGGCGCGACGTTCCGGCGGCTCGATGACGGCTCGTGGAAGGCGGAGGGGGCCGACCCGCCGAGCGACACCTACGAGATCGAGGCGGCCCTCCCGGAAGGCACCTTCGGGGCTCTGCGGATCGAAGTTTTTCCCGACCCGTCGTTCGCCGGCGGGGGCGGCTTTTCACGCGGCGGCAACGGCAACGTGGTGGTCACGAAGGTCGAGGCGGAGATCGAGAAGCCCGACGGCGGCGTGGAGAAGGTCGAGCTCGCCCGGGCGGCGGCCGACTATGCCCAGGACGGCTACGACGCCGCGCAGGCGATCGCGGCCAAGAGCAAGAACAAGAAGAAGGGCTGGGCGATCGGCGGCCACAAGCAGGAGCCCGCGCTGCGGGTTCCACGACGGCTGGCGGTGATGGCGAAGCGGCGGCTCGACGTCGACGAGAACTCGCGGGTCGTGCTCCGCATCCGGCAGGAGTCGTTCGATCGCCATACGATCGGCAGGCTCCGCGTCGCGTTCTCTCCCGCCGACCCCGCCCTCCTCTCGGTCGACGGCTACGGGCTGCCGCCGGCCGTGCAGGAGGCCGTCGCCGCGCGGCCGCCGGACCGCTCGCCGGAGCAGCGGACGGCGCTCGCCACGTATTACCGGGCGAGCGTGGATGGTCCGATCCGCCGGGCCGAGGCGGCCCGCGACGCAGCCGCCAAGAGCCTCACCGACTTCGAGAACTCGCTGCCGAGCGCCATGGTGATGCGGGAGGGCAAGCCCCGCGACACGTTCGTGCTCCTCCGCGGCGAGTACGACAAGCCGGGCGAGCGGGTCACGGCGGCCGTGCCGGCCTGCCTGCCGCCACTGCCGGCCGGAGCCGTGCCCGACCGGCTCGCCCTCGCCCGCTGGATCGTCTCCCGCGACCACCCGCTCACCGCCCGGGTCTGGGTGAATCGCCAGTGGGAGCGGTTCTTCGGCACGGGGATCGTGAAGACGAGCGAGAACCTCGGCAGCCAGGCGGAGTATCCGAGCCACCCCGAGCTCCTCGACTGGCTCGCCGCCGAGTTCATGGAGAGCGGCTGGGACATGAAGCGGATGGTCCGGGCGATCGTCACGACCGCCGCCTACCGCCAGTCGGCCGCCGTCACGGCCGAGAAGCTCGCCGCCGATCCGGAGAACCGCCTCCTCGCGCGGGGGCCGCGCATCCGGCTCGCGGGCGAGATCGTCCGCGACCAGGCACTGTCGGCGGCGGGGCTCCTCGTGCCGGCCGTGGGTGGCCCGAGCGTGCGACCCTGGATGCCCGACGGCGTGTGGGACGAGACGAGCGTCTACGGCGACCTCCGCGGCTACAAGCCCGATACGGGGCCGGGCCGCTACCGCCGCAGCCTGTACACGATCTGGAAGCGGACCGCGGCGCCCCCCACGATGCTCCTCTTCGACGCCCCCAACCGCGAGATCTGCACGGTGAAGCGGGGCCGCACCAACACGCCGCTGCAGGCGCTGGCCCTGCTCAACGAGACGACGTTCGTCGAGGCGGCCCACGGCCTCGCCGGCAGGATGCTCGACGAGGGGGGCACGTCCACGGCCGAGCGGATCACCCACGGCTTCCGGCTGGCCCTCGGCCGCCCGCCCGACACCGTGGAGTTGGCCACGCTCGTGGCCGGCTTCGAGACCGACCTCGCGCGGTTCGCGGCCGCACCCGAGCAGGCGGCGGCGTATGCGGCCGTCGGCCTCGTGCGCAAGCCCGACGGCACGACCGACGCCGAGTTCGCCGCGGCGTCGCTCGCCGCCAACGTGATCCTCAACCTCGACGAGTTCGTGATGCGGGAGTGATTGCCATGCCGACGCCGACCGACATCCTCCGCCTCCAGGACGCCGCCAACCGCCGCGTGTTTCTCGGCCGCTCGGGCGGCGGCCTCGGCGCCGCGGCACTGGCGCTCCTGCTGCGGCAGGGAGATGGGCGGGCCGCCGCCGCGGCGCTCGGCCGGCCGGGCCTGCCGCATCATCCGCCGAAGGCCAAGCGGATCATCTCGCTCTTCCAGTCGGGCGCCCCCTCGCAGATGGACCTCTTCGACCCCAAGCCGGAGATGCAGAAGCGCCGGGGCGAGGATCTGCCGGAGTCGATCCGGAAGGGGCAGCGGCTCACCACGATGACGAGCAACCAGAAGAGCTTTCCCGTCGCCCCGTCGATCTTCTCATTCGCCCAGCACGGCCAGAGCGGGATGTGGTTCAGCGAGCTGCTGCCCACCATGGCCCGGCACGCCGACCGCTGGTGCATGATCCGCTCGATGCACACCGAGGCCATCAACCACGATCCGGCGATCACCTTCTTCCAGACCGGCAGCCAGATCGCCGGCCGGCCGAGCATCGGGTCGTGGGTGAGCTACGGTCTCGGCAGTGAGAACGCCGACCTGCCCGCCTACGTGGTGCTCACGAGCTTCGGCAGCGGCCGCAAGGACGACCAGCCGCTCTACGACCGCCTCTGGGGGACGGCCTTCCTGCCCACGCAGCACCAGGGGGTGAAGTTCCGCAACACCGGCGACCCCGTGCTCTACCTCGCCGACCCGCCCGGCATCGACCGCGACACCCGGCGATCCACGCTCGACCGGATCGCCGCGCTCAATGCCGCCCGGTCGGCCGCGATCGGCGATCCGGAGATTGCGGCCCGCACGGCGCAGTACGAGATGGCCTTCCGGATGCAGGCCAGCGTTCCCGAGCTCACGCGGTTCGCCGACGAGCCGAAGCACGTGCTCGACGCCTACGGCCCCGACGTCCATCGTCCCGGGAGCTACGCCTTCAACTGCCTGCTCGCCCGCCGGCTCGCGGAGCAGGACGTCCGCTTCGTGCAGCTCTTTCACATGGGCTGGGATCACCACGCCGGGCTGCCCGCCGCGCTCAGGGGCCAGTGCCGGGACACCGACCAGCCGACGGCCGCCCTGCTCGACGATCTCGCGGCCCGCGGCCTGCTCGACGACACGCTGGTGGTGTGGGGGGGCGAGTTCGGCCGCACGATCTACTCGCAGGGCACGCTCACCGAGACGAACTACGGCCGCGACCATCATCCGCGGTGCTTCACGATGCTGCTCGCCGGGGCGGGCATCAAGCCGGGGATCACCTGGGGCGCGACCGACGACTACTCCTACAACATCGTCACGCCGAGCGAGAAGGTGCACGTGCACGATCTCAACGCCACGATCCTGCACCTGATGGGGATCGACCACCTGCGGCTCACGTTCCCCTACCAGGGCCGCGACTTCCGGCTCACCGACGTGCACGGCGAGATCGTGACGGGGATCCTCTCGTAGGGGTGGCTCGGGTCTGCCCGGCACCCTGTCGCCGGACGTTCGTAGGGCTCGGGTCTGCCCGGCACCCTGTCGCCGGACGCTCGCAGGGCTCGGGTCTGCCCGGCACCCTGTCGCCGGACGTTCGAGGATGCCATCGTGGCATCCTCTCACTCGAATGCCGCCGGCGCTTCGCCATCCTGGCTGCGCTTGGCGGCATACGCCGGCTCTCAGGGTGCCGGGCAGACCCTCGCTGAGTTCGTTCAGGGTGCCGGGCAGACCCTCGCTGAGTGGAGGCGAGGTTTACTTCCGCTGCCAGTGGTCGTCGGCCTCGAGCACCGTTCGTGGGCCCGGGCCGTCGAGCCAGTCGCGGGCGTCGGCGTCGTCTCGCAGGTAGGCATCCCAGAAGGCGGTCGAGAGGGCGAGAATCGCGCGGTGGTGGTTCTCATTCCGCGG
>JBIIMU010000334.1:0-3716 GCA_044337845.1 Pirellulales bacterium
CGACCGCTCCGCCGACACCGCCCGCACCCAGTCGAGGTCCCCGCGGTACCAGACGTAGGCGAAGCCGGCGAGCAGAACGGCGAAGAAGGCTGCCATGTCGACCAGCGCCGTGCGAGCGAGCAAGGAGCCGGCCCGGGCCAGCGACCACTGCGCGGCCGCCTGGGCGGGCGTGCGGTCGCCGCGGGTCGCCTCGATGTGCCGCGCCTCGGGCAGCGTGGGCGTGAACCACGGGCCGTCTTGCCTGGGCACGGCCGGCTCGCGGAGCCCGAGTTCGCGGAGCACGCCGGCGGCCGCCGGACTCGCGGCTCCATCGGCCGTGGCCGCCACGAGCGTCGGATCCGTCAGGTGCGTGGCCTTGCCGAACACGGTGGCCCACGGGAAGAACAGCGCCACCTCGACGTCGAAGATGATGAACAGGAGCGCCACCACGTAGAACCGCAGGTCGAACTGCACGAAACTCGAGCCGATGGTGGGCTCGCCGCACTCGTAGACCTCCAGTTTCTCCGCGTTGGGAGCCCGGGGCCGCACGAGCCACCCGACCAGCAGATTCACGGCCAGAAACGCCCCGCCCACGGCGACGAACAGGGCGACGAAACCGGCGATCAGGGTGGGGTGCATGGCTGCGGAGCGGAGGGAGGAGAGCCGTGGGAGGAGGAAGGGGGGCTACTGGTTCGGGCCGCCGTGAACCGGTTCGACGATCACCTTCGACGCGGCCACGGCCGTCGGATTCAGCGTCGAGCGGCCCCACGCGACCTCGACCGGAAGCCGGGCGAAATCGACGATCGTGCCGTCGCGGCTGTAGCACGACAGGTCGAGCGTCGACCCCATGAAGATGCAGTCAACCGGGCAGGGCTCCACGCAGAGGGCGCAGAACATGCACTTCGAGTAGTCGATCGTGAAGCCGCTGACGCGGAAGCCCTTCCCGTTCTCGACCCGCTCCTTGCCGATGTAGATGCAGTCCACCGGACAGGCCTTCGCGCACTGGTCGCACGCGATGCAGGTCGTGAGGTCGTAGCGATGAAAGCCGCGATACCGGGCGGCGACGGGCGCCGGCAGTTCCGGATACTCGTAGTGCTCGGTGAAGGTCCGCCGCTTCTGGTCGTAGGTGCTGCCGAACACCCGCAGCGTCACGAGCATCCCTTCGAGCACGGTGCCCACGGCCGTGAACAGGTTGCGGAACCACTCTTTCATGGGGGTGCAGCTCGTGAGGGCGTCGCGGCAGGACCGGGGCGGCAGGGTGCCACGCCATGGGGCGGGCAATCGTTCGACCGAGTCGCGCGAAAGTATAGGTGCGGCGGCGAACCCAACAAGCCGCGACGACCGCCGAGGCCCCGCGGACCGCGTTCCGGCGTCACGAGCCGCGCCGCCTGCCGTCGCGGGCACGTCGCGAGCTCCTGGTGTGCGTCCGCGGGAGGTGTCCGGAGGGCGACGACGCGTGGGCCCTGAACCCGCGTGTGCGGCTCGCCCCGCGCCGGTCGGCTGAAAATGCCGGCAAAACCGGCTGCCCAACCCCTCGGGCCCCCCGGGAAAATGCTTGACGCCGAACTGGAAACCTTTACAGTTAAGGAGTTTGCGGAGCCTTGATTCCGGTTCCGCCCAGCCAAGGACCGGCCCATGCTCGTGCTGTCGCGGAAGAAAGACGAGAGCATCGTCATCAACAACGACATCACGATCGTTGTTGTCGAGATCCGTGGCGACAAGGTCCGGCTCGGCGTGGAAGCGCCGAAGGAAGTTCCCGTCCACCGCCGGGAGGTCTTCGAGGCGATCGCTCGCGGGGAGTCGGTCGATCCCGCCCCGCTCGCCCCGGCGGTCGATCCGATCCCGGGCGAGCCGCATTCACCGGCTGCCGAACTGGGTTGAGCGGGCGGCTTCGCGGAGCCCGCCGGAGGGTTCGGACTCGTCCCTTACACTCGTGCCCTCGAGTGGGTACGCTTCCGGAGTCCGTTCGTGAGTCAGTCAGTCCGTCCGCGGTTTCCTCTCGCAGCACCTGCCTCGGCCCCATCGTCTAGTGGTCTAGGACACCGCCCTTTCACGGCGGTAACCGGGGTTCGAATCCCCGTGGGGTCACTTTCCGCAGGTGTCAGGATGCATGCCCGTGATTTCTTCCGATCTCGCTCCTGACGCCGCGGCCCCGTCCTCGCAGTACGACGCGGTGCTGCTGGTGTCGTTCGGCGGCCCCGACGGCCCGGACGATGTGCTTCCCTTTCTCGAGAACGTCCTCCGCGGTCGGAACGTGCCGCGCGAGCGGATGCTCGAGGTCGCCGAGCACTACCACCACTTCGGCGGCAAGAGCCCGATCAACGAGCAGAACCTGGCCCTGCTCGCAGCGGTCCGAGAGGAGCTCGACCGGCGTGGTCCGCATCTGCCCGTCTACTGGGGCAATCGCAACTGGCATCCGCTGCTGACCGACACGCTCCGCGAGATGGCGGATGCCGGCGTGAAGCGGGCGATCGCCTTCGTGACGAGTGCGTTTTCGAGCTACTCCGGCTGCCGGCAGTATCGCGAGAACATCGCCGCCGCCTGCGCGCCGCTCGGTGATCGCGCCCCGCAGGTCGACAAGATTCGCGTGTTCTTCAACCACCCGGGCTTCGTGGGCCCGATGGCCGCCAACGTCGCCGCCGCCCTGGCCCGGTTTCCAGCCGCCGAGCGGGCCGGCGTGCCGATCCTGTTCACGGCCCACAGCATCCCCACGTCGATGGCGGCCGGCTGCCGCTACGTGCCGCAGCTCGAAGAGTCGTGCCGGCTCGTGGCCGAGCAGGCGGGCGCCGCCGACTGGAAGCTCGTCTACCAGAGCCGCAGCGGACCCCCGACCCAGCCGTGGCTCGAGCCCGACATCTGCGATGCGATCCGCGAGCTCCACGCCCGCGGCGGCCGCCGGCTGGTGATCGCTCCGATCGGCTTCATCTCCGACCACATGGAAGTGCTCTACGACCTCGACACCGAGGCGACGGACCTCTGCAAGGAGCTCGGCGTGGAGATGGTGCGGGCCGCCACCGTGGGCACCGCGGCCCCCTTCGTGGCGATGGTTCGCGACCTGATCGCGGAACGGGCGTGGAGCCTGCCGGAGCGGGCGGCGATCGGCGTCCTCCCGGCCAACCACGACGTCTGCCCGCTCGACTGCTGCCCCGCCCCGCAGCGGCCCGCCGGCCCACCGGGACGGCCGTAGTCCGATGCCCACCGTTGGCTTCACCCCCGGATCGCCTGCCGATCATCCGCGGGAGTGCGTGTCGCTCGTCCACGGCTTCATGGCCAACAAGTACATGCTGGCCGTGCTCGGCCGTCGCCTGCGGGCCCGCGGCTACCTGACGAGCGCCTGGGGCTACTGGAACATGCAGTGCTCGCTGCTGGTCCACGCTGAGCGCTTCGCCCACGAGCTCGAGGTGCTCGACCGCGACCCCCGGGTGGGCACGATCCACCTCGTGGCGCACAGCATGGGCTGCATCATCGGACGGGCGGCCCTGGATCGCTACCGGCCGCAGAAGGTGGGTCGATTCGTGATGCTGGCCCCGCCGAACCGGGGTTCGTTCGTCGCCACCGCCACAGCCGGCACGTTCGGCCGGATCCTGCGGCCCGTCAAGGAGCTGTCCACCGCCGACGACAGCCTCGTGAACTCGCTGCCGATGCCGCAGGGCATCGACATCGGCGTGATCGCGGCCAAGCACGATGCCCTGGTGGCGGAAGAGAGCACCCACCCCGACGGCCCCCACGCCCACGTG
>JBIIMU010000335.1:0-3715 GCA_044337845.1 Pirellulales bacterium
CCGTCGATGCCGGCCGACGAGCCTGGATCCGCGACCAGATCACGGCGGCCTTCGGCGGCGCCGCGGCCCCTGCCTGGATGGAGGCGGAGCACCGCCCCGTGGGCCTGCGAGCGGCCGGCGGCCACACCGAGCCCCTCGCCCTGCTGGCGGGCCGCCGGGTGGCGGCCTTCGCCGGCATCGGCAACCCGGCCGCGTTCCGCGGCACGCTCGCCGGCCTCGGCGCCGACGTGGCCGCGTTCACGTCGTTCCCCGATCACCACGCCTATCCGCCGGCCGATCTCGACCGCCTCGCGCTGCGGATGCCGACCGGGGTGGATCTCGTCGTCACCACACTCAAAGACCTCGTGAAGCTCGACAGGCCGACGCTCGGAGACGTGCCGATCGTGGCCCTGGAGATCGCGCTCGAGCCGCTCGTCGGCGCGGAGGCCGTGGGAGCGGCCATCGATGCCGCGGCCCCCGTCGCTCGCGGAGCCGCCGCCCCGTGACGACCAACGGCCCGGGCACCGTCGACGTGTCGATCCTCGTGACGACGTTTCGCCGGCCCCGCCATCTCGCGCTGGTGCTCGAATCGATCGCGCTGCAGCGGCTCCGCGGCACCACGCTCGAGGTGGTCGTGTCCGACGACGGCTCCGGCGACGACACGCCGCACGTCGTGCGGGCGTTCGCCACCAGCTCCGGGGTCACCGTCCGGTACGTGTCGCATCCCCACGACGGCTTCCGGCTCGCCCGGGCCCGCAACGCCGCGGCCCGGCTCGCCCGCGGCGCGTACCTGCTGTTTCTCGACGGCGACTGCATGATCCCCCGCCACCACGTCGCCGCCCACGTGGCCCGCCGCCGGCACGGCACCGCGCTGCTCGGCTACTGCGCGCGGCTCTCGGAGGCGGCGTCGCGGTCGCTCCTGCCGGAGAACCTCGCGGTCACCGACGTCGGCCGCCTCGTTTCGGCCGCCGAGCACCGGGCGCTCGCCCGTCGCCATCGCAAGGCCTGGTGGCACGCCGCGGTGCGGCACCCCACGAAGCCCCGACTGGCCGGCGGCGACTTCGGCGTGTGGCGAACCGACTTCCTGGCCGTGAATGGATTCGATGAGCGGTTCGTGGGCTGGGGCCAGGAGGACGACGACCTCGGGCTGCGGCTCCGCCAGCTCGGCGTGCGGCTGACATCGATCCTCGACCGCACCCGATCGCTGCACGTCTGGCACGAGACCGATCCCTCGGCCACGCCCCGCTGGCGCGACGGGGCGAACGTCTCGCGGTTCGAGCGACGCGGCCGCCTGACCGCCTGCCGCGCCGGCATCGCGCCCCGGCCGACGAGCGGCATCCGCTGGGGAATCGCCGGCGGCCGGCCGCAGGGCCGGCTCGCGGCGCTGCTGGCCCGTCACCTCGCCGACGCGGTCACGGTGCCGCGGGCATGCCCCTGCGAGATCGAGGTCGCCACGGCGGCAGGTGGCGGAGGGTTCACGCGGCCCGCGGAGTGCCGCCTGCTGCTGATCGAACCGGGACAGCGGGTCGAGCCGGCCCTCCTGGCCGCCGCGGACCAGGTGGCCGAGGTCACCGACGAGGCGTCGGTGGCGCGGGCTCTCGAGGAGGCCGGCTGAGGGCCGCCGGACTACTTCCGCTTTTCGTTGTGAAGCGTGTGCTTGCGGAGCCGAGGCGAGTACTTCTTGACCTTCAGCTTCTCGCCCCCCGTCTTGCGGCGGAGCGTGTAGTTCATGTCGCCGGTTTCCTGGCAGACGAGGTGAACCACTTCCAACTTCTTCTTGCCCTTCGCCATGTCGTCCTACCTGCCTGCCTGCGCTGCGGATTGGCCCAAACGGGAAGCCACCACCGTACCCGCGAACGCTCCGGAAAACCAGCGGTCCCCCGGCAACGGGCCAAACCGGGAATAAACCCACGCCCCCGAGCCGAACGCGGCGGTGGGCGAGAGGCGTGGGTCAGGGGCCGTCGGAGGCCCCGCCGCACCGCGTTCATCCGCTGATCGGGCCCAGCGACCGTGATATAGTTTCAGAGGGCGGGAGTCGGGCTCCCGCGGGGAAGTCGCCATGTCGAGCCACGTCGATCCCGAGCCCGTCAACAAGCCCGCGGCGGCGCCACGACCGGCCCCGAGCGGCCCTGCAGCCCCGGTCGCCGCCCGGCCGGCGGCGGCTGCGGCGGAGGAAGCGGACCGGGACGACGAGCACGAATCGATCGCCTCGGAGGCCGTGCGGCAGGCTCCGGCCTGGGCGGTCAGCACGCTGGTGCACGTGGTCGTGCTGCTGGCGATGGCCCTCGTCGTGAGCGAGCCCCCGGCGAAGCCCCAGATCCGCCAGATCACCTCGACCGCGCCCGAGACCGAAGACGAGTTCACCGAGTTCGAAGACGACCAGCCGCAGCTCGATGCGGCGGCGGATCCCACCGCCGAAGTCGCGGTGACCACCGACATGATCGAGACGCCGGTCGAGGTCGTCGCCGACGCCACCGACGTGGACGCCGCGCCGCTCCAGGTCGAGCTCTCCGACTTCGGCACCGAGACGGCCCCCGCGTCCGACGTGATGGCCTCCATCGGCGCCATCGGCGGGACGGCCGGAGGCCTCGGCGGCCGCGCCCAGGCCGCGAACCTCGCCGCTGCGGGCGGCGGCGGTGCCGACACGGAGCAGGCCGTCGACCGGGCCCTGCAGTGGATCGCCGGCCACCAGCTTCCCGACGGCGGATGGTCGTTCGATCTCACCACCTGCCCCAGCTGCGGCGGCAAGTGCTCGCACTCCGGCGTGAGCAAGGCGAAGGACCGCTGCGGCGCCACCGCCATGGCCCTGCTGCCGTTCCTGGGCCGCGGCTACACGCACCGCGAGGGCAAGTTCAAGAAGACCGTGGAGAGCGGGATCGCCTACCTCGCGAAGCTGTCCGCCGAGGGCAACGGCAAGGTCTACCGCGAAGCGGGCACGATGTACTCGCAGGGCCTGGCGGGCATCGCGCTCTCCGAATGCTACGCGATGACGCAGGACAGCCGGCTCGCCGCTCCGACGCAGGCGGCGCTCACCTTCATCATGCAGGCCCAGGATCCTGCCGGTGGCGGCTGGCGGTACACGCCCCGGCAGCCGGGCGACACCTCCGCGGTGGGCTGGCAGATCATGGCGCTCAAGAGCGGCAACATGGCCTACCTGAACGTCAATCCCCTGACGATCAAGAAGGCGGTGGCCTTCCTGAACTCGGTGGAGTCGCAGAAGGGCGCCCGCTACGGCTACACGGACAACTCGCGGTTCTCGCCCGGACTGACGGCGGTGGGCCTGCTCTGCCGGATGTACCTCGGCTGGAAAAAGGATCACCCGGCCCTGAAGAACGGCGTCGCCTACCTGGCGCGGACGGGGCCGACACCCGACCTCTACTACGACTACTACGCGACGCAGATCATGCATCACATGGAAGGTGATGTCTGGATCGCATGGAACACGAAGATGAAGGCCATGCTGCTGAAGGCGCAGTCCACGAAGGACCACGAGGCGGGGAGCTGGCACGAGGGCGTGGACCAGGGCCACGGCGCGGACGCCGCGGGCCGTCTCTACTGCACGTCCCTCGCGACGATGATCCTCGAGGTCTACTACCGTCACCTGCCGATCTACGGCGCCGCGTCGGTGGAGGAAGAGTTCAAGGAGTAGCGCCGCCGGGCCATCGTGGCCCCGGCGGCTTGGCCCGGCGGGGCGAAGCCGAGGTTCGCCGCGCCGGGCGGCTCGCCGCGCCGGGCT
>JBIIMU010000336.1:0-3712 GCA_044337845.1 Pirellulales bacterium
CGTCACGTGGCTGTCACCTTTTTCGCGCGACGTGCCTCCCCGCTGGCCGCCTGGAGGGCGGCCCACTGAACTCAGCCCGCCGGGGGCATGGATGCCCCGGCGGGCGTGAAGAGGACTGGCCGCCTCGAGGGCGGCCGCTTGGTTCCTCCAGGCTGCACGGGCCAGGGAGTGTTCGAAACGCCGACCCGCTGCCCGCCTGGAGGGCGGGCCTTGGGCCCCAAGGCTGCACGGGCCATGGATGGCCGTGCAGCCGTATATTCAGTCAATGAAGCCTGAGAGTTCCTCGCTACGGGCGGGAGCCTGCAGCTTGCGGACGGCCTTGGCCTCGATCTGCCGGATCCGCTCGCGGGTCACCTTGAAGATGTGGCCCACCTCCTCGAGCGTGTAGCTGTAGCCGTCGCCGAGGCCGTAGCGGAGCTTGATGATCTCCCGCTCGCGGTAGGAGAGGCTCTTCAAGACCTTCGCGATCCGGTTGCGGAGCATCTCCTGCGCGGCGCCCACGGCCGGGTTCTCGGCTCCCTGGTCGGGGAGCAGGTCGCCGAAGTGGCTGTCTTCGCTGTTGCCCACCGGACGGTCGAGGCTGATCGGATAGCGGCTCATCGCCGTCACCCGACGCGTCTCATCGACCGGCGTGCCGGCCCGGGCGGCGATCTCCTCGATCGTCGGCTCGCGGCCGTACTCCTGGAGCAGCTGGCGGGCCACGTTCCGCACGCGGCTCATCGTCTCCACCATGTGCACCGGGATCCGGATCGTGCGGCTCTGGTCGGCCACCGCGCGGGTGATCGCCTGCCGGATCCACCAGGTGGCGTAGGTGCAGAACTTGAAGCCGCGGCGGTATTCGAACTTGTCGACCGCCCGCATCAGGCCGGCGTTGCCCTCCTGGATGAGGTCGAGGAAGGAGAGACCGCGGTTGCGGTACTTCTTCGCGATCGAGACCACCAGGCGGAGATTGCCCTCCGAGAGCCCGCGCTTCGCCTGCTGATACTTGGCGAAGATCCCACGGATCTCGTCGACCCGCCGCTTCAGGCTCCGGGGCGTCTCCTGGCAGCTCTTGAGGATCTGCCGGTATTCCTCGACGAGCTTCTGGCGGCCGCTCGGCGGCTGCTTCGACTTCTTGTGGGCCTCGATCTTGGCCTTGAGCTCCTTCACCCGGACCACGAACCGCTCGAGCGTCGGGATCATCGCCTCGATCCGCTGCGTCCGCAGGCCGAGCTCCTCGATGAGCCGCACGCAGCGGCGGCGCCGCCGACCGAGCCGGGCCCACGCCTCCCGCCGCTCCGCCATCTTCCGCTTCTTCGAGAGCGCGATGCGGTAGTCGGCCTTGTTCTGGCGGATCAGCACGTCCAGCGTCCGCAGGTTGTGCGGCAGCCGGCCGAGGATCTGGTCCTTCTCCAGGCGATCGGTCACCGACACCTGCACGGTGCGGTCGAAGGGGAGCTCGCCCTTGTGCACGCGAACGAGCACGCGGTAGGCCTGCTGGCAGACGTACTCGCACTCCAGCAGCTTGCCGCGGAACTGGGCCCGCGTGGTCTCGATCTGCCGGGCGAGGAAGATCTCCTGGGCGCGGGTGAGCAGCGGGATCTCGCCCATCTGCGTGAGGTACATCCGCACCGGATCGTCGGACCAGTTCTCGACCTGCTCGAGGAGCGACTCCTCGGCGTCGCCCGCCGCCTCGAGCTCCTGCTCGGCCTCGGCCTCGATGTCGCCATCCGGAAGACCCGCGACGTCGGCGTCGTCGACGAGCAGTTCGGCATCGGCCTCCTCGGCATCGACCACCTTCTCGGTCAGCTCCTCGACCTCCTGGGGATTGGAGACGACGTCGTCCTCGAGTTCATCCAGCAGCGAGTCGTACAAGATGGTGCTCCTTCGCGAATCGGTCGGGCTGATCCATGGCCGGTTTCCTCCGGCCCGCGGGGTGCCACCGGCACCAGGTCATCATTCGGAGTGCGGTCAGTGTGATTCAAGGGACCGGCAAGTCCAGCGAGCCGCTCTCGCGAGCGGGCATGACGCCGAACGGGCCGGAAGCTTGCCGCAAGCGGCGGGCGTGCGGGACGGCAAACCCTCGGAGAGAGGGGTGCCGGGTGATGACTGCGGATGCTGGGGAAGCGAGGCAAGACACGAGGTCACGATTTGCCATCGTCCGGGGCTTCCGAAGGGACGCAACATTATGCCGTTGCCACTGTCCGGAGGCCAGTTTTTTTTCACCGGAAACCCCGTTTTTCGAGCCGCAGGCGGCTCCGGATGGTAAAAAACTCCGCCCAGAGAATCTCTTCCGCGCGGCCGCGAGCCGGTCGTCGTTCCCCCATGCCACCCGTCGAGCGAACGTTCGCCGTCCCGTGCGCCTGTTCGGCGGTCGTGACCGTCACGAGCGGCCAGGCCGGGACCCGCGTGGTCTGCCCCACGTGCGGGGCGGCCGTCGATGTGCCGCGGCTCCGCGATCTCGTGGTTCGGGAGGCGCCGCCGCCGACAGGTGCCGCGGCTCGGCCGGCATGGGACGCGGCGCGCGGGATCACCTTCGCCGGCGTGGCCGTCGCGCTGGTGGCGGCGGTCGCCGCGGCCGCCACGCCTCCGGTCACACGCCTGTTCGTGCCGCAGCCGCCGCGTCCCGACGATGTCCGCCGCGCCGTGGCCGCCGCGCCCATCACCACGATTCACGCCGCCTGGACCGAGCTCGCGGCGTCCGGCCTGAGCCGCACGCCGTCGCCCTTGGAGGCACGGTTCGCGCGGTTCACCCGCGTGACCCGCGGCCTGTCACGAACGCTGTGGGGCGTGGCGGCGGTGGCGGCGGTCGTCGCGGCGGCCGGCGCTGCGGTCGGGGCCTCCCGCGGGCGGGGAGGCGCGGGGTCGTGAGAGCTGCCTTCATCCGCGCGGTGGGTCCGCCTGAATCGATCGTCGTGGGCGACCTCCCCGACCCGGTGCCCGGACCGCGGCAGGCGCTCGTGCGCGTGCGGGCATGCGCCGTGAATCCGATCGACACCTACGTGCGGTCCGGCGCGGTGGCGATGCCGCTGCCGTTCCCCTTCATCCCCGGCTGCGACCTGGCCGGCGAGGTGGTCGCGGTCGGCGCCGACGTGGCCGGCCTGCGGCCCGGCATGCGGGTCTGGGGATCGAACCAGGGGCTGCTCGGGCGGCAGGGAACGTGCGCCGAACTCGCCGCGGTCGACGACCGCTGGCTGTATCCCACGCCGGACGGCGTCTCCGACGTCGATGCCGCGGCCGCGGCGCTCGTGTCGATCACCGCCCACCTCGGGCTGATGCGCGAGGCGGCGGTGGCGGCCGGCGAGACGGTGCTCGTCAACGGCGCGTCGGGCGGCGTCGGATCGGCGGTGGTGCAGATCGCCCGCGCGCTCGGGGCCCGCGTGATCGGCACCGCCGGCACGCCCGACAAGCGGGCCGCGGTCGTCCGCCTCGGCGCGGAGGCCGCGGTCGACTATCGCGATCCGGATGTCGCCGGCGCGGTCCGGCGGCACGCTCCCGGCGGCGTGGACGTGTGGTGGGAGACGCAGCGGGAGCCCGACTTCGACCAGGCGATCGGCCTGCTCGCCGAGCGCGGGCGGATGGTGGTGATGGCCGGCCGCGACGCGCGGCCACAGTTCCCGGTGGGCCCCTTCTACGTGAAGGGCTGCCGGCTGCTCGGCTTCGTGATGTTCAAGGCCGAGGCTGCCGTGCAGGCGGCGGCGGCGGCCGACATCAACCGCTGGCTCGCCCGCGG
>JBIIMU010000337.1:0-3704 GCA_044337845.1 Pirellulales bacterium
GAAGGTGGGCCAGGCCCTGGTGCTGCTCGACGCGCCCGGCGCCGCCGCGGCGGCGAAGCCTGCGCCGCAGCCCGCCCCGCCGGCGGCCGCCGTGGCGTCCGCGCCGCCAGCCGCTGCCCCGAAGCCAGCGGCCGTGGCGAAGCCTGCGTCCGCGCCCGCTCCGGCGCCCGCTCAGCCGCCGGCCGCTCGCGAGGCCGTGGCGGTGGAGGAGCCGCCGGCCGTGGCCGCCACGGCGGCCGTCGATCCGGCCGGTCCGGCGGTGCGTCGGCTCGCACGGGAACTGGGCGTCGATCTCGCCCGGGTGAAGGGCACCGGCCCGGCCGGGCGGATCATCCGCGAGGACGTGATCACCGCCGTCCGCCACGCCAGCGCCGCGCCGGCGTCGCGGTCGCGGCCGGAGTCCACGGCCACCGAGCGGGACGACTGGGGGCCGATCCGCCGCGAGCAGATGTCGCGGATGCGGAAGACGATCGCCGCCAACATGGTGCGGAGCGTGCAGTCGATTCCGCACCTCACCAACTTCGACGACGCCGACGTCACCGAACTGGAGGCGCTCCGCAAGGCGAGTGCGGCGGAGTACGCCAAGAACAACCTCAAGCTCACGGCCCTGTCGTTCGTGATCAAGGCGGTGAGTCTGTCGCTCCGGCAGCACCCCGCGATCAACGCCACGATCGACATGGAGAAGGGCGAGATCATCTACCGCGACTACGTCAACGTGGGTCTGGCCGTGGACACGCCGCGGGGCCTGGTGGTGCCCGTGCTCCGCGACTGCGACCAGCTGTCGATCCCGCAGGTCGCCCAGGCCGTGGCCGAGACCGCCGAGAAGGCGAAGAACGCCCAGTACGGCATCGAGGACCTCCGTGGCGGCACGTTCACGATTTCAAACCTCGGGGCCGTGGGCGGCGCCTACTCCACGCCGATCATCAACTGGCCGGAGGTGGCCATCCTGCTCCTCGGCCGGTCGCGGAAGATGCCGGTGGTGCACGAGGATCGCGTCGAGCCCCGCCTGATGATGCCGCTGTCGCTGTCGTACGACCACCGCGTCATCGACGGCGCGATGGCGGCCCGTTTCCTCAACGAGGTGATCGGATACCTGGAGAGCCCCGGCCGTCTCCTCCTGGCGATGTGATCGCCTATGCTTTCTTGACCCATTTTTTCCCCACCTGCAGCGGCCCCGGGAGGCGGCGGGCCTGGATTCACACGTGAGCATCTCCGACAGCATCGACTCGGCAGGAACTGCGAACCTCGCGTTTCTCGAAGAACTCTTCGGCCGCTACCAGGCCGATCCCGCGAGCGTCTCGCCCGACTGGCGGGCCTACTTCGAAGGCGTGCAGAAGGCCTGGCCGGCCGCCGGTAACGGCCACGTCGCGCCGGCGCCCGCGGCGGTTTCGGCGACCGCGACCGCTCCGCGCCGGGCGGCCCTGACGCCATCGCCCAAGCTGGTCGCGCCAGACGGCATCGCCACGGCCCACGCCGTGGCCATCGCCAACGGCGCGGTCGAGCTCGCGGCCGCGCCCGCCGGCGAGGCCATGCCGCTCCCCCTGCCGCCGGTGGCCTCGGGAACCGCCGGCGAGGAGCGGGTGGCGTTTCTGCAGGATCGCGTCGACCAGCTGGTGCGGGCCTACCGCGTGCGCGGGCACCTGATGGCGGAGATCGACCCGCTGGGCCGGCCGCGGCCCGGCCTGCCGGAGCTCGACCCGGCCTTCTATCACCTCACCGAGGAGGACATGGACCGGTCCTTCTCGACCGACACGATCGAGGGGCCGCAGTCGATGTCACTGCGGCAGATCATCCGGCGGCTGCGGAACACCTACTGCCGGTCGATCGGCGTGCAGTTCATGCACATGGACGACCTGCGGGTGCGGCAGTGGCTCCAGGTGCGGATGGAAGGCTGCGAGAATCGCATCCAACTCGACCGGCGGCAGCAGCTCCGCATCTACCGGCAGATGACCACGGCCGCCGTGTTCGAGGAGTTCATCCAGAAGCGGTTCCTCGGGGCGAAGAGCTTCTCGCTCGAGGGCTCCGAGACGCTGATCCCGCTCGTGGAAATGGCGATCGAACGGGGGGCCGCCCAGGACATCCGCGACTGCGTGCTGGCGATGGCGCATCGCGGGCGGCTGAACGTGCTCGCGAACGTGATGGGCAAGAGCCCGCAGCGGATCTTCCGCGAGTTCGCCGACATGGATCCCGAGCTGCACGTCGGCCGCGGCGACGTGAAGTATCACCTCGGTCACTCCACCGACTACCAGGCGGCCAACGGCAGGTCGATGCACCTCACGCTGTGCTTCAACCCCAGCCACCTCGAGTTCGTGAACCCGGTGGCCATCGGCCGGATGCGGTCGCGGCAGGACCGGGCGGGTGACCTGGCGCGGCAGCACGGCATGGTGATCCTGATCCACGGCGACGCCGCGTTCGCCGGCGAGGGCATCATCCAGGAGACGCTCAATCTCAGCGAGCTCGACGCCTACCGCGTGGGCGGCACGCTCCACGTGATCGTCAACAACCAGATCGGGTTCACCACCGGGCCCCGCGAGGCCCGCAGCTGCATGTACGCCACCGACGTGGCGAAGATGCTCCAGATCCCGATCTTCCACGTGAACGGTGAGGATCCCGAGGCGGTCGCACAGGTGGTGAGCCTGGCGATGGACTTCCGCCGCGAGTTCCAGCGGGACGTGGTCATCGACATGTACTGCTTCCGCCGCCGCGGCCACAACGAGGCCGACGAGCCGGCGTTCACGCAGCCCGCGCTGTATCGCGTGATCGAGCAGCGGCCGAGCGTGCACGAGAGCTACCTCGAGAAGCTCCTCAAGCTCGGCGAGCTCACGGCCGACGAGGCGAAGCAGATCGCGGAGCAGCAGCACGCCAAGCTCGGCGCCGACCTGACGGTGGCCAAGAGCGAGGAGTACGTCCACCGCGACGACATCGGCGGCCTGTGGGCGTTCTACATCGGCGGCCGCGAGCGGGATGCCGCCGAGGTCGAGACCGGCGTTCGCCGCGACGTGCTGGAGCACCTCCTGCACCGCCTCGTGGCCCTGCCCGACGGATTCCAGCCGCACGCGAAGATTCGCAAGTTTCTCGAGAATCGCGTGCAGATGGCCGCGGGAACGATGCCGCTCGACTGGTCGGCGGCCGAGTCGCTCGCGTATGCGTCGGTCGTCACGCAGGGGCTGCGGCTGAGGATTTCGGGGCAGGACAGCCAGCGGGGCACCTTCAGCCACCGGCACGCCGTGATCCACGACGCCGTCACCGACGAGACGTACTGCCCGCTGGAGCACCTCGCCCCCGGGCAGGCGCCCGTGGAGATCCACAACAGCCCGCTGTCGGAGGCGGGCGTGCTGGGGTTCGAGTATGGATACAGCCTCGATTGCCCCGACGGCCTGGTGATCTGGGAGGCCCAGTTCGGCGACTTCGTCAACGCCGCGCAGGTGGTGATCGACCAGTTCATCGTCAGCGCCGAGGACAAGTGGAACCGGCTGTCGGGGCTGGTGATGCTCCTGCCGCACGGCTTCGAGGGGCAGGGGCCGGAGCATTCGAGCGCCCGGCTCGAGCGGTTCCTGGCGCTGTGCGCCAAGGACAACATCCAGGTGGCCCAGCCGACGACGCCTGCCCAGATCTTCCACCTGCTGCGTCGCCAGGTGCTTCGTGTCTGGCGGAAGCCGCTCGTGGTGATGACACCCAAGAGCCTGCTCCGCCACCCCGGCTGC
>JBIIMU010000338.1:0-3691 GCA_044337845.1 Pirellulales bacterium
AGATGATGGGGGCGTTCTGGAACTCGCTCACGTCGCCGTAGTGCACCTCCAGGAACACGATCGGCACGCTCTCGGGAATCCGGTGCTTGCGGCGGATCTCCGCCTCCTTCTCGGCGAGCGACCGGCTCCCCGGACGGTGTGGCACGAGCACCCGGAAGGCGCCCTCGACGACGATGTCGGTCCAGAGCATGCGGTCGGCGGGGTCGGCGAACCGAAACTCCTTGAGGCGGAGCTCGTCGCTGCGAAAGAACCGCGACGTGAACGAGATCGCCATCACGGTGGCGATGAAGATCGAGGCGATGATGATGCCGTCGGGCCGCTCGTAGATGTTGGCGAGGGTGGTGTAGAGGAACACGATCGTGATCAGGCCGAAGGCGATCCGCTGGCCGACGAGCGCTGCGGCGTGGTGGGGCTCGGGCTGCTTCCGCATCTCGTGCAGGAACGAGGCGATGCAGGCGCTGGTCATCAGCACGAGCACGCCGGTGGCGTAGGCGCCGCCCTGCGCGGAGACGTCGGCCCGGAAGGCGAGCGTGACGATCAGGTTGATGATCGTGAAGGCGATCACCAGCGGCCGATAGGCGGCCGCCCACGCGGGAGCCATGCCGTAGCGGGGCAGGTAGCGGGGCACCATGTTGAGCAGGCCGCCCATCGCCGACGCCCCGGCGAACCAGAGGATCAGGATGGTGCTCACGTCGTAGAGCGTGCCGAACACCGGCCCGAACAGCGGGCAGATCGGGTGCGGGCTCTCGCCGTGGGCGAGGTAGGCCAGCGCCCGGTCCATGGCCTTGCCCTTCACGGGCTCCAGCGTGAGCTCCTCGGCGGGGATCAGCGTGTTGGTGCCGGTGGCCAGCGACGAGCCGATCAGGAAGAACGACATGATCAGGGCCGCGACCAGCATCATCAGACGCGTGTTGGCGATCCGGGCGGCCGGGTCGGCCGGATCGGCGTCGGTGCCCTTCACGAGGTGGATGTGGAGCACGCCCGTCTCGAAGCCCGAGAGCCCCAGGGCGAGCTTCGGGAACACGAGCGCCGCGATCCCCATCGCCACCCACGGTCCGGTGCCGGAGAGCGGGGCGTGTTCCAGGTGGTAGCTGCCCGAGGAGATCTCGGCGAACCAGTGCTGGAGCAGGGACGGGTGCGTGACGAGGTAGAACACGCTCGCCGAAACCACGATGAACGACAGGCCGAGGAACGCGATGCAGAGCACCGTGGCCACGCCCACGACTTCGCCGTAGCCCTTGAGGAACATCGCCCCGAGGAGCACGAGCAGGAAGATCGTCGTGCCCATCTGCCCCTGGAGCCACGGGGGCACGTGATCCTCGTAGAGTGGGTTGGAGATCAGGTGCGCGGCGGCGTCGGCGGCCGAGAGGGTCTTCGTGATCACGAAGTCGGTCGCGGCGAAGCCGATCAGCACGAGCACGACCAGCTTCGCCCCCCAGCCCGAGAACATCCGCTCGATCATGCCGATCGAGCCCACCCCGTCGGGCGTCTCGCCGGCGACGTGGCTGTAGATCGGCAGGGCGCCGAAGAGCGTGACGAGCACCAGCACGAGCGTCGCCAGCGGGGCGAGCGTGCCGGCCCCCTCGAAGGCGATCGAGGGCTGGTAGCCGAGGGTGCTGAAGTAGTCGACACCGCAGAGGCACATGATCAGCGGCCACGCGTAGTGGCGGTGATCATGGTGGGACTGGCTCAAGGAGGGCTCCACTCGCGGCACGGCGGCCCCGGACCCCGGCAGGCGCCGGCGGGACCGGGAAAGTATCGGGCGACCGCGCCGGGGCTGCAACCGCACCGTCGCCCGGGAGTCAGTCCCGATGCGTTTCGGGTATTCTTCTTGATGGAGAGCAGGTTTTTCTTCGGGGCGCCGCATGGCCACGACATCCACTGCCGCCCGCCCCCTCGTCGCGGCCGTCACGCTTGCGGCCCTTGCGCTCGCGGCGCAGGGCGAGGAGCCCGCGGGCGGCGTGCTCGAGCTGCCCGGCGGGCGGTCGCTGGCCGGCAGGCTCGTGCCCATCGAGGCCGATGGCACGCCGCTGGGCACCCTGCGGTGGCAGGCGCCGCTGTTCACGGCGCCGCTCGAGTTTCACATCGATGAGATCACGGCCGTGAGGTTCCCAGGGGCGAAGGTGGCGGGAGCCCGGCCGGGCGTGGTGGTGCATCTCCGCGGCGGTGACGCCATCGAGGGCGAGCTCGAGTCGCTCGATGCCGACGCGGTGGAACTGCGGCCGCCGGCCGGCTGGTCGCCCGCGGTGCTGCGGATCGACCGCGCGGCAGTGGAAGGACTGACGCGGACCGGTGCCGACGCGGCCGGCGGGTTCGTCGGCCCCGCGAGCCTCGACGCCTGGCAGGTCACGCCCGAGGGCGCCTGGCGGGTCGAGCGTGGCTGCCTGCGGGCGACGCGGCCGAGCACCGCGACCCGCGTCGTGTCGGCGGCGTCGCGGGCGTGGTACGAGTTCGACCTCTCCTGGCGGGTGCGGCCCGAACTGCGGATCGCGGTCGCCGCCGCCGCGGATCCCGACGCCGACGGCTTCGTCGTGGAGATGCTCACGCTCGGCGACGGCACGACGGCGGCGGCGCTGATCCGCCGCGGTGACGATCGGGCGATTGTCGAGCCGCTGGAGTGCCCGCCGCCCGCCGCCCGGGGCTTGAGGCTGGTCGTGTTCGTCGATCAGGAGGCGGGCCGGCTCGCCGCGTTCACGGAGGCCGACGGGGTAGCCGGGCCGGTGGCGGAGGCGACGCTCCCCGGCGGCAATGCGTCGGGACGCGTGCGGATCTCGCTGGCCTCGGGCGACGTGTGCCTCGAGGGCCTGCGCGCGGGCGCGTGGACCGCCGCCGAGCCGCTCGTCGATGATCGCGACACCATGCGGGTCGTGACCCGCGATGGTCGCGTGGTCGAGGCGTCGAGCATCGGCTTCGACAAGGCCGCCGACACGCTCGTGGTGGACGGCACCGGCGGACAGGTGCGGCTGCCGCTCGCCGACATCGCCGCGGCCACCCTGCCCACGGCCGCCGCCCCGGCGCCGCCCGCCACGCTCCGGGCCACGCTCGCGTCGGGGGCCACGCTCGCCGGCGACCCCGTCGCCGTGAGCGACGACGCAATCACGCTCCGCGTGCCGGGCATCGCCGAGCCGGTCCGCCTGCCGGTGGCCGAGATCGCCGCGCTCACCGCCGTCGGCGGACGCCCCGAGCCCCGGCCGCTGCCGGGCCGGGTCGGCACCCTCGTCAGCGGCTCGACCGCCCTCGTGGGCTGCGTGGTGGACGGCGGCGCGTGGTCGGCCGGGATCGCGTTTCAGCCGCAGGGGGCGGTGGCGGCCGTGCCCTTTGCGGGCGGTGCCGAGATCGATGCCACGATCGAATACGTCGCCCGCGCGGCTCGCGACGGCGGCGGCGTGGAGGTCGGCGGCATCGGCGGCATGGTCAATCAGAACGGCGACGGCGCCTACGTGGTCACGATGCTCAGCGAGGATGGAGCGGCCGCCACCGACGGCCGCCTCCAGCCCGGCGACCGGCTGCTCGCCATCAGGCCCCGGCCTGAGGGCGGGTTCGTGGTCACGAGGGGGCTCGAGGTCACGACGGTCATGAACCTGCTGCGGGGCCGGGTGGGCACGCCCGTGGTGCTCCGCGTGGCGACGGAGGGACAGCCGCCCCGCGACATCGACCTGATCCGCGGTCCGATCCACGTGGCCGGACCGGA
>JBIIMU010000339.1:0-3681 GCA_044337845.1 Pirellulales bacterium
ATGTGGCCGCCGGCCGCTCGCAGGCCCACGGGGCGGTGCTCCGCCTCCATCCAGGCAGGGGCCGCGGCGCCGCCGAAGGCCGCCGTGATCTGGTCGCGGATCCAGGCTCGTCGGCCGGCATCGACGGAGGTCGCCCGCGTCAGCACCACGGCCTGGGCGCGGCGCACGCCGTGGACCGGCTCGCGGAGGAGCCCGCGGGGAAACAGCCGGCCGCCGCCGAAGGGATCGGTGGCGTCGATCGCGACGATGTCGAGGTCGCGCCGCAGCCGCCGGTGCTGAAAGCCGTCGTCGAGCACCGCGACGGTGGCGGTGGCCGCGGCGGCCGCGTGGACGCCCGCCACGCGATCGCGATCGGCCACGTGCATCGTCCCGGGCACCACCAGGGCCAGCTCCGCCGCCTCGTCGCTCACCTCGCCGGGACGGGCGGCGTAGCCGCGGCTCACGATCGCGGGACGATGACCGCGGCCCGCGAGCCGGCGGGCAACCCAGGCCACCAGCGGGGTTTTGCCCGTGCCGCCGAGCGTGAGGTTGCCCACCGAGACGACCGGAATCGGGGCGGCACGGCTCGCGAGCACTCCGGCGTCGTAGGCGGCGTTGCGGGCCGCGACCACCCAGCCGTACGGGACGCTGACCGCCCGCAGGACCGCCCGAGCCGCCGCGGGCCCGGCCCCACGCGCCGATCCATCGACGATCCGCTTGAACGATTCCGGTTCGGGCAGGAGAGCCATACGACGGATCCGGAGGCCACCCGCACGGCCGTTCCCTGCGGAAAACCCAATGTCGCGGACTGGCGGCCCCGATGCCAAGCCCGGGCACCGTGGGGAGAACCGCCGCTCGACGACCGATATAATCAGAGTGACGTGGATGACCCGTGTCATCCGACCAGCCCCGGGGCCTGGGTGCGGAGCGAGCCGATGGCGACGGGAACCCGAACCGCGGACGACCCGCTCGCCGTCGCCGGCTGGGGCGATCACGGCCCGGACTCGAAGTCGGAGCGGTATCTGGCGCGGCGGCTCGCCGAGGCGGGCGCGGAGGTCAAGGGCGTCGCCCTGACGACCATCGTGCTCTCGGCCGGCGTGGCCGGGATGATCTGGCTGCTCGTCGGCGTGCTCGTGGAGCATTGGCTCGTGCCCGGCGGGCTTCCGCCGTGGGCCCGCTGGACCTGGCTGGCGATCGCCGTGGCGGCCGCGGCCTTCGCGGCGTGGCGGTGGATCCTCCCGATCGTGCGGTCGCGGGTGAACCTCGTGTATGCCGCCCGGGCCATCGAACGGGAGCATCCCGAACTCCACAACGACGTCGTCAACGCCGTGCTCGCCCGCAGGCGGGCGGAGGAGACGACGCCCATGGTGCTGCGGTCGCTCCGCCGCCGCGCCGCCCGCCAGCTGTCGAAGGTGCCCGGCGAGGGCGTGATGGATCGCACCCTCTCGCTGCGGCTGGCCGCGATCCTCGCGGCGCTCGTCGTCGCCGCGGTGGTCTACGAACTCGCCGCCCCGAAGAGCCTGCTCGCCTCGACCGCCCGGCTCGTCGCGCCGTGGCTGGGCATCTCGGCGCCCGCGCGGGTGTGGATCGACCGCCCCGCGCTCGCCTGGCGTCAGCCGGGGGCTCCGCCGACGGACGATGCCCAGCATCGGGTGGACGTGGTCGAGGGCGTGGCGACGCACGTGCGGGGCCGGCAGCTCGTCGTGGGTGTGGCGGTGGAAGGGCTCGCGAAGGGGGAGAAGCCCGTGGCGGTCGTCACGCCGCGGCGGGAAGGCGGGGTCGCGCAGT
Source organism: Pirellulales bacterium (assembly GCA_044337845.1). GTDB lineage: Bacteria > Planctomycetota > Planctomycetia > Pirellulales > UBA1268 > QWPN01. The sequence continues at coordinate 1,768 of JBIIMU010000339.1, forward strand.
CGTGGCAGGTGCCGCTCGTGCCCGGCGCGGAGGGGCGTTTTTCGGCGTGCCTGCCTGACGAGTCGCGCGGGCTCGACCAGTCGATCGATCTCGTGATCGCGGCCGGCGACGCCCGGTCCGATCCGATCCGCGTGGCGGTGGTCGATACGCCCGCCCTGCTCGTCCGCGAGGTGACGTATCACTTCCCCACCTACACCGCCCAGCCCGACGAGACGGTCGAGTGGCAGGGGGACCTGCGGGCCCTCGAGGGCACGGAGGTCACGCTCGTCGCGGAGAGCAATCATCCGCTCGATGCGGCCTGGATCGACTTCGACGGCGACGGCCGGAGCGACGTGCCGCTCAAGGGCGGGCAGCGGGATCTGGCGCGGGTCAGGGGACGGTTCACGCTCCGCCTCGATGCCGACCGCACGGGTCCCGAGCACGCGTCGTATCGGCTGATGTTTCTGCCGAAGGCGGCCTCGCTGGCCCAGGGCCGCGAGCCGGTGATCGACCGGATGGAGTACCGGATCGACGTGCTGCCGGATCTCGCGCCGGAGGTGGCCGTCACCGAGCCGACGGAGAAGGCGTGTCGGGTGCCTCCGGGGGCGCCGGTCACGGTGCGGATCAAGGCGGTCGATCCCGACTTCGGCCTGACGAGCGTCGTGGTGGAGACGAGACTCCGTGGCGGGGAGGCGCGCCAGGGCCGCGAACTGTTCGCCGGTGGCGGGGCGTCGTTTCTGGGAGACGACGTGCTCGTGCCGGAGCAGCTCGGCGCGGGCCCGGGCGACGTGCTCGAGTATCGGGCGGTTGCGAAGGACAACCGGCCGGGCCAGCCGAACGTGGGCGAGTCGGAGTGGCGGACGCTGGTGATCGACCCGTCGGCCGCTCCGCGACCGGCGCCTCCGCCCAAGCCGGCGGCCGGCGGCTCGGGGGGCGACGGCGGCAAGGATCCCGAGGCGGCGAATGGGGATCCCCAGGGCCGCGACGGCGCCGAGGGCAAGCGCGACGGTGCGGGCGGTCGGGATGCCGATCCGGCGCAGGCCGCGGGCCGCGATCCGGGCGGCAAGCCGGATGCCGGCGCTCAGGACGGCGGCCCGCAGGATCGCGGCGCGCCACCGCAGAAGCCCGACGGCCGGCAGCCCGAGGCGGAGCAGCCGCAGCGGCCCGGGGAGCGGCCGCAGAAGTCGGCCGACAGCGGTCAGGCGGCGGAGCAGGAGCCGAAGTCGCGGCAGAAGGACCCCAAGACGTCACCCGAGCAGGGACAGCCCGAACAGGGCGAGGATCAGGGGTCGGCGGACGGCGGCAAGCCCCAGCAGGGGATGGAGGGGAAGTCGGGCAACGACGCCGGTCAGCGGCAGCAGGATGGCAGTTCCGACGGCGGCGGCAGTCAGCCGCAGGGGCAGGGCAGTGCCGGCCAGCAGGGTGATCAGCAGGGCGGCAAGCCCGAGGGCCGTGGCGGCGCCGGCGGCCAGGACCGCGATCCGAAGGGAGGCGATCCGAAGGCGACCGCGGGCGGCAAGGAGGGCCGACCCGACGCTCGCGCCGGCGGCGAAAGCAAGGCCACGGATGCCGCCGCCGATGGCACCCAGCAGGGCGAACGCGGGAAGGGCCGTGGCCGCGATGCCAAGGATGCCAAACAGGAGCAGGAGACGGTCGCCTCCGATGGCACCGACGATGGGGAGGCGATGGAGCGGATCCTCGAGCACCGAAAGAAGTCTGGTCAGGGTCAAGCGGACCAGCCCTCCGCCGACGGGCAGCAGGGGTCGAAGGAAGGACGCCAGCAGCAGGGCCAGCAGCAGGGGCAGGACGGCAAGCCATCGCCGCAGGACGACGGGCAGCCTCAGCAACCGCCGGCGTGTGCGGGCGAGGATGGCATGCCATGCGGGAAGGAAGGGTGCTCGTCGTGCAACGGCGGTTCCGCAGGTGGCACAGGTG
>JBIIMU010000023.1:0-13929 GCA_044337845.1 Pirellulales bacterium
ACCACCCCGCTGGTCTACGCCGGCGGCTCCGCGATTCTCGCGTTCGCCTTCAACCGCGCCGCCGCGTGGCTGGCCCGCCGCGCCCCGTCGGCCTGAGAGAAGGTGACAGTGGTGCGATTCGCTCCGCCCTCGCCCATGGAGCCTGGCCCGAAAGGTCGGCGGCATTTCCACGATCGCGCATGAGTTGCGCGCCGAGATCGAGGTCCGCATCGCTCACGCGATGGCTGCTTCCGGAGGCACGAACTCAGCGAGGGGCTGCCCGTGCCCCGGGAGCCGGCGTATGACGCCAAGCGCAGCCAGGATGGCGAAGCGCCGGCGGCATCCGAGCGAGCGGCGGGCAGGATGCCCGACGCGAGCGCCCGGCGACGGGGCACGGGCAGCCCCGAGCCCACCAGCGGGGCCGGTCCGCATCGCTCACGCGATGGCGGCTTCCTGAAGCCCGAGCGGACTGCGCCGCAGGTCCGCATCGCTCACGCGATGGCGGCTTCCTGAAGCCCGAGCTCACGCGATGGCGGCTTCCTGATGCGATCTCACGCCCGGCGGAAGCCGCCGTTCACGGGCAGCACCTGGCCCGTGACGAAGCCCGCGGCCGGCGAGACGAGAAAGTGGACCGCGTGGGCCACGTCTTCGGGCGTGCCCCAGCGCCGCAGCATGCTCTCGCGGACCGCCCGCGTCTGCCACTGCTCGCTCGCGTGCTCGCCCCAGGCCGTCTTGATCCAGCCCGGCGCCACGCAGTTGACCCGCACCTTCGGCCCCAGCGACCGGGCCGCGCTCCGCGTGAACGCCATCACCGCCCCCTTCGTGGCCGCGAACAGCTCGCCGCTGTCGCCCTCCATGCCCACGGCCGCCTGATCCCAGCCGATCGTCACGATCGTGCCGCCCTCGCGGTCGGCCATCCAGCGGCCGAATGCCCGGGCGAGCGCCATCGTGGCGATCACGTCGATCGCGAGCAGGGCGTCGAGCTTGCGGCGGAAGTCCCACTTCGCCGCGGCGCCCGTAAGCACGTCGGCCCCGGCCACCAGCACCACGACGTCGAGGCTCGGCAGCGCCGCCGTCGCCTCGGCCACGAGCCGGTCCGCGCCCCCATCCTCGGCGAGATCGGCGAGAAACGAGCCGGCATGCGCGGCCCCGAGCGCCGTGGCCACCTCCGCCGCCCCGCCGGCATTCCTTCCATGGATCGCCACCCTTGCTCCGGCCGAAGCCAGTTCGAGGGCCACGGCCCGGCCGATGCCCCGGGTGCCTCCGGTGACGAGCGCCGTCCGGCCCGCGAGGTCGCGCGAGAGGCTCGTGTCGCTCACGGCGCCGGCTCCGCGGCGGCGAGCGGCAGCCGGTAGCAGGCCGCCTGTTCCGCGTTGCGGACGAGCAGCCGGTCACCCGACAGGCACGGGTTGTTCCAGGTCTGGCCGTCGAGGGCCTCGAGCCGCGCCCGCACGAGGTGCTTCTCGGGCGAGCACTCGACGAGCACCACCTCGCCGCTCTCCGCCTGCACGATCAGGAAGGGGCCCGCGCGGAGCACCTGCCCCTGGCCGTAGCGGCCCCCTTTCCAGCGGCGCTTGCCATCGGCGAGCGACACGCACTCGAGGATCCCGTCGGAGAGACCGTAGGCGTGGCCGTCGTGCATCGCGACGTTCGCAAACTTCGTCTTCAGGAGCCCGGGCTGCCTCCAGGCGGCGGCGAAGGTCGGCGGATCACCGGCCGCGGCTGCAAACACGGCCGCCCCCAGGCCATAGCCCTTCGAGATGAAGATCCGGCCGTCTGCGAGCACGTGCATCTGCGAGCAGGTGGCGTCGGAGTTGGAATGGCCGGGCCAGTCGAACGTCCAGAGCTCGGCCCCGTCGGCCGGGTCGTACCCGGCCACGCTCGACTCGTTCACGGTCAGCACGATCTCGCGACCGCCGACCGTCGCCAGCTGCGGCGACACGTAGCTGATCTGCTCGTCCCCCCCGGTCCAGCGCCGCTCCCCCGTCGTGCGGTCGTAGGCGACGAGCGAGACGGCCGAGCCATCCTTCCGGGGACCGCCCGCCGGCACGATCACGAGCGACGCGGTCACCAGCGGCGAGCCGGCTCGACCCCACGCCACGGCGAGTTCGTGCGCGGCCGCATCGATGCCGAGGTCGGCGAGAATGTTCTTCTTCCAGAGCACGCGGCCCGTGGCCCCGTCGATCGCGTGGAGCCAGCCGGTCGCTCCGGTGGCATAGACCACGCCGTCGGCGATCGTCGGAGTCGATCGCGGCCCGCTGCCGCCGAGCACCGTCTGATGCCGCGCGGGCACCGCCACGGTCCACTCGACCTCGCCGGTGGTCACCGACTGGCACGAGACCACTTCGTCTTCGCCGCGCTGCTCGAGCGTGACCGCGTGGTCGCCGCAGGTCACGAAGCCGCTCCAGCCGGCTCCGATCGGCCGCCTCCAGAGCCGCTCGGGCGGCCGGGCGGCCCAGTCGGGGTCGAGCGTGGGGCCGTCGAGCGACGAGGAGCCTTGGGGCCCGAGAAACCGCGGAAAATCGGCGGGCGTCGGGTCCCACGCCGCGGCGGCCGCTGCGGCCGTCGCCGTCGCCTTCGGCAGGGTGCGGTCGCGGGACGGGCTCCACCGAAACATGAACTCCGGCACCAGGTCGCCCGACACCCGCTCGATGCGGAGCACCGCGCAGCCCAGGCCGACCAGCGCCAGCAGCCCGACCGCCACCCCCCGCTTGAGCCCGGCGGAGTGCCCGCTCTGGAACAGGAACCAGCCGAGCACGCTGACGAGTCCGGAAAACGCGAGGATCAGCGTGATGATGTTGCGAACCGCCGCGTCGACGATGCCACCGACGAGCGGTTCGAGGAGGCCGCCCCACACGAGTGCGGCCGCGGCGGTGAGCGAGGCCAGCGTGACGAACACCCGCGCGGGCGGCACGAGCGGCCTCGGACCCGGGGTTTTCACGGTGGATTTCGGGGCAGGTCGACGGCGGGGCATGACACACTTTTACTGGAAGAACGCCGGGGACGCGACTACACTCCCCGCGATCACGAGACCGCTGACAGCCCGGCAAGGACACGGCATGCCCTCGACCAACGCCTCCGACCCGGCTCGGTCGCCCTCCAGCCCCCAGGACGCCGCCGCGCGGCCCGCCGGCCCCTCCACGGCCGCCGTGCACGCCGGCGAGGCCCGCGAGAAGCCCGGCTTCTCGATCACCGACCCGATCTTCGCGTCGAGCACCTACACGTTCTCGTCCACGCAGGCGATCATCGACTTCATCGAGGAGGACCATCCTCGCGAGGAATACGGCCGCTACGGCAACCCCGGCGAGCGGGTCGTGGAGCGGAAGCTCGCGGCCCTCGAAGGGGGCGAGCAGGCGGCGCTCTTCTCCAGCGGCATGGCGGCGCTCGTGGGCCTGCTGATGGCCCACGTGAGCGCCGGCGACGAGATCATCTTCTTCGACGAGTGCTACCACCGCAGCCGCGAGTTCTGTCGCAAGCACCTCACGCGGTTCGGCGTCGGCTTCCGCGAGGTGAAGACCTGCGACTACGCCGCGATGGAAGCGGCGATCACGCCCCGGACGAAGTTCCTCGTCAGCGAGTCGCCCACCAATCCGCACCTCAGCGTGGTCGACGTCGAGCGGTTCGCCGACCTCGGCCGCCGCCGCGGCGTGCTCACGCTGATCGACGCCACGCTCTGCACCCCGTACAACCTCCAGCCGCTCGCGGCGGGGGTCGACTTCGTGCTCCACTCGGCCACGAAGTATCTCGGCGGCCACAACGACCTGCTCGCCGGGGCGGTGATCGGCCGGACCGACCTGATGGAACCGGTGCGGAACCTCCGTGGGATCATGGGGGGCGTCAACTCGCCCCACAACGCCTACCTGCTCGAGCGCGGCCTCAAGACGCTCGCCCTGCGGATGGAGCGGCACAACGCCAACGGGCTCGCCGTGGCGCGATTCCTCGAATCGCACCCCAAGGTGGAGCGGGTGCTCTATCCGGGACTCGAAAGCCACCCCTTCCACGAGGTCGCCGCCCGCACGATGCGGGGCTGCGGCGGGCTCGTCACGTTCTTCATCAAGGACGCCGACTGGCGGCGGACGGCGAACGTCGTCGATGCGGCGACCATCCCGCGGATCGGCCCGAGCCTCGGCGGCGTCGAGTCGCTGATCGAGCAGCCGCTCGTGATGAGCTACTGGAACTACTCGCCGGACGAGCGGAAGGCCTTCCGCATCGCCGACAACATGATCCGCCTGGCCTGCGGGATCGAAGACGCCGACGACCTCGTCGCCGATCTGGCCCAGGCTCTCGACCGCGCATAGCCGCCGGCCCGGCGGCCGGAGGCTTCGCAGCATGCAGTTCCGCACCCGTGCCATCCACGTCGGGCAGGAGCACGACCCCGCCACCGGGGCCGTCGTGCCGCCGATCCACCTGGCGAGCACGTTCGTCCAACCCGACGCCTCGATGACGTCGGCCTACGACTACGCCCGCACCGGCAGCCCCACGCGGCACGCCTTCGAACGCACCCTCGCCGATCTCGACGGCGGCGTGCGGGCGCTGGCCTTCGCCTCGGGCATGGCGGCCACTCACGGCGCCACGCTCTTGCTCGCCCCCGGTGACGAGATCGTCACCGGCACCGACATCTACGGCGGCACCTGGCGGCTCTTCAACCGGGTGCTCGCCGAGCGGGGCATCGCGGTGAAGGCGGTGAACACGGCCGACACCGCGGCGGTGGCCCGGGCCGTCGGCCCGCAGACGAAACTCGTCTGGGTGGAGTCGCCCGGCAATCCGCTGCTCACGATCACCGACATCGCGGCCTGTGCCGAGATCGCCCACGCGGCCGGCGCCCTGCTCGCCTGCGACGCCACGCTCACCACGCCCGCCCTCTCGCGGCCGCTCGAACTCGGCGCCGACATCGTGATGCACTCGGCCACGAAGTCGATCGGCGGCCACAGCGACCTCCTCGGCGGCGCGCTCGTGGTCCGTGATCCCGACCTGGGCACGCGGCTCCACTGGCTGCAGAACGCGACTGGCGCCGTGATGGGGCCGCTCGAGGCATTTCTCTGCTCGCGGGGTCTCAAGACCCTCGAACTCCGCGTGCTCGCCCAGTCGGCCACGGCCCTGCGGCTGGCCGAGTGGCTCGTCGAGCACCCGGCCGTCGAGCGGGTGCACTATCCCGGTCTCGCGAGCCACCCGGGCCACGCGCTGGCGATGCGGCAGATGGCGGCGGGCGGCACGATCGTGAGCTTCGAGGTGAAGGGCTCGGTGGCGGAGGCCCGTCGCGTGGTCGAGTCGACGCGGCTCTTCCAGCTCGCGGTGAGCCTCGGGGCGGTCGAGTCGCTGATCGAGATCCCGGCCGTGATGTCGCACGGCTCCTACGCCCCGGAGGCCCGCCGGGCCGTGGGCATCGCCGACGGACTCGTCCGGCTCTCCGTGGGCCTCGAGGCCTTCGAGGATCTCCGCGACGACCTGGCTTCCGCATTGCCCCGGGCCTGACGAAGCCGGGCAAGCCGGGCAAGCCCTGACGGTCGCGTCAAGTTTGGCGAAAGTTCGGACCGTTCCGGTGCCGATACCGATTCCGATCGCACAGAGTCTGCGGCCGCCTCGGGCGGGCAGAGTGGATTCGAGAATCGGAGGCTCGGCATGAACACGCGTCGCATCAGCACCGTTCACCCGCTCGCGGTGGCCTTCCTGGGCCTGTCCACGGCGGCCTGCCTCGCCGGCGAATCCGACCTCAAGTGGACTCCGCACCGCGCGGCCTCCCAGACGCCGGCCGAGGCACCCGCCGCGGCTCTCGAGGTGGTCGAGGCGCCGAGCACGTCGCCCGCCCAGCCGTCGCCTGCGGCCGCCGCCGTGGTGCTCCCCGACTCGGTTCCCGCCACGCCGGCGTCGCGTCCGACCCCGCGGCGGGCGGTTCCCTCGCGGCAGCAGCCCGCGGTGGGCGGCGGCTGGCAGACCCCCAACCCGATTGCCGGCACCCTGCAGCGGGTGTTCGACACCAGCGACCAGTCGCGCGTGTTCGGCGTGCCGATGCGAACGCCGCAGGGCGACGCCAGCCGCTCGATCCTGGCCCCCGAGGGCCAGCAGGCCGAGGCCATGCAGCGGCGGGCCGCCGCGGTGGAACTCACGGCCGGCGGCAGCGAGCGGCTCGGCGGTGGGCTCGCCCCGCGCTACGCCGCGACGCCGGGCAGCCGCCCGCGCATCGATCGCATCGCGATGAACAACGCCGACGGGATTCCGTCGGTGATGGCCCAGCAGCCCCGGGTGGGCGGACTCGACGACGCCCGCGTGCCGGGCCGGGCTCCGGCCACCGGCGCCGCGCCGTCCACGCCCGCCGCCGCGGAGCCGATCGCCGCGCCGCCGGCGGCGAGCGCCCCCTCGGTCGCCGACGAGATGCCGATGAGCATCGAGTCGTTGGGCGTCGAGGGCCTGGAGGGCAGCGACGGCATGCCAGGCATGGATCCGTCGATGATGGGCGGCATGATGCCCGGCGACGACGGCTCGATGATGGGTGCTGACGGCGGCATGCTGATGGGCGAGTATCCGACCCAGCTCCACGTGGAGTCGTTCTACGACGATCCGTACGCCTGCGAGGACGACGAGCCCCTCTGCCAGCACAGCGGCCGCTTCTGCGCGTGGCTCCGCCGGTTCGGTCAGCCCTACTACGGCTGGCGGTGGTACCGCGACTTCACCGCCAGCGCCGGCGTGACGGCCTTCACCAACGACACCAACCTCGGCATCCACGGCAACTACGGCACCAACGAGTATCTCAACTGGGCGATGCCGTTCTGGAACGCCTTCGGTGTCGGCTGGCAGGTGGGCTGGCGGGGCACGCAGACCAACTTCCAGCCGGCCACCCTCACCGTCGACGGCCAGACGTTCCGGAAGAACGCCCGCGATCAGAACTTCATCACGACGGGCTTCTTCACGCGGGCCTTCGAGGGCCGCGGCCTGCAGGGTGGAGCCGTCTACGACTACCTCCACGACAGCTGGCTCGACAACGCCGACATCGCCCAGGTGCGCGGCGAGCTCAGCTACGTCTGGGGCTACCACGAGATCGGCTTCTGGGGGGCCGCCAACATCACCGACCAGATCGGCTTCCTGCGACCCCGGAGCCGGGTGCAGGGCACCGCCAGCACCGTCGACCTCTACACGGGCTTTTACCGGCTCCAGTTCGGCGATGCCAACGAGTTGAAGGTGTGGGGCGGCGGCACGGGCGACGGCGAGGGCATCGTCGGCACCCTGCTGCGGGCTCCGCTGGGCCGCACCTTCGCGATGGAGGGCACCTTCACCTACCTGATCCCGGGCCAGACCCGGTCGGTGGTCGTCGATTCCACCAGCGGCATGACGAGCAACTTCTCGCCCGCGGCGTGGAACCTGGGGCTGAACCTCGTCTACTACCCCGCCGGCCGGGCCCGGCGGAGCCTCGCCAGCCCCTACCGTCCGCTGTTCGAAGTTGCCGACAACGGCAGCATGATCCGCGAGTTCAGCGTCACCAGGCCGTGAGCGGGCCCCCGCCCGGCCGAACGACGCGGCCCGTCCCCCGGGGCGGCCCGGCGGGGAGGCGGGGCGATCCTGCCGCACGCGGCGGGATTCGTGTATTCTCCGGCGACCGGAGCGAGCGTCGCCTGACGGCCCGATGCCGTCGCCGCCCCCCGGCCATCTCAGGACCAGACCATGCCGGAGCACGATCCCCACGACCCATGGGCCTCCCTCGCCGAGTCGCTCGGCGCCACCCCGGCGGACGACACGCCCCGCCAGCCTCCGCCGCGGCCCGCTCGGCCGCCGGAGCGGAAGCCGCAGCGCACGTCGCCCCCCGCCCGGCCCGCCGCCACGCCCGGCGCGTGGGACGACCTCGCCTCCGAACTGGGCGTGTCCGGGTCGGCCGAGCCGGCGCCTCCCCGCGCCGCTCGTCCAGCCCAGGATGCCGCGCCGCGACCTCCCCGAGCCGACCGCCACGACGAGCGGCGGCCGGCGGTCGAACCGCGGCCGGAGCGTGACGATCATCGTGACGACCGGCCGGCACGCCGACACGACGAGGACCGTCCGGCCCGTCCGGCTCGTGCCTCGAGCGAAACCGCCGAGACCGCTCCCGCCGGCGAGCCGCCGCGCGATGCGGCCGGCGACGACGACGGCGAGCGTCGCGGCCGGCGGCGCCGACGTGGCCGCCGCGGTGGACGCGGACGCGGACGCCGCGACGAGCGGGTGGCGGTGGGCGATGCGCCGGAGGGTTCGACCCCCGACTCCCAGAACGACGACCGCGACGACGATCGCGGCCGGGACGACCGCGACGAACACCGGGACCGTGGCCGCCCCGAGCCCAGGCTCGATCGCGAAGACGCGCGTCGCGGCGACCGCGACACCCGCTCAGGCGACCGCCGCGATGCCGTGACGGAGCGGCTCGGCGACGACGACGGTGCCGCCGAGCCGGCCGCCGATCGGGGCGATGGGGGCGATCCGACGGACGACGAATCGCGGACCCGGCGGCGACGCCGGCGTGGCCGCAGGGGCGGCCGCGGCCGGAGCCGGACCGAGTCGGGATCGGGCGAGCGGCCGGCTCGCGACGAGCGTGCGGCGGCCTCGGCAGAGGGCGCGGCGGAGCCGCGGGATCAGGGCGACGACGACGAGCCGCTGCCCACGTCCTACGGCATGCGGCCGGCGACACGGCCCGCCGGCGGTCCGCGCGGCGAGGCGGATCGCGAAGCCCGCTCCGGCGAAGCCCGCGAAGGCGACGACGCCGGCGAAGGACGGGGCCGGCGGCGGCGGCGCCGCCGCGGCGGCGAGGGCCGCACGTCCTCGACCCGTCGCAGCGCGGGCCGTGACGGCGATCGCGGGCGCCGCGGCAGCTCGCGGCGATCGTCCGGTGAGTCGCGGTCGTCGACGCTCTCGCGGGGCCGACGTGACGACTTCGCCCCGGTGGCCGGCCGTCACGATGACGACGACGAGGGGCTCGAGTTCCTCGGCGTCGAGGAGGCCGGACACGACACCGGCCGCCGCGCCCGGGCGCCCGAAGACGACGAGATCCTCGCCGAGAGCGGGCTCAGCACGGTGCTCGACGTGCCCAGCTGGGTCGAGGCGATCGGCATCGTGATCGCGGGCAACCTCGACGCGCGGAGCAAGTCGGGCCGGGGCGGCGACCGCGGTCGCTGACGTCGGCTCGAGCCAACTCCTCGAGCCTACTTGAGCGAGATCGTCCGCGCCAGCGGCCGGAGGATCTGCTCGATTACGCAGGAATCGACCACGTCGCGGGCGAGCGTGGCGAGCCGGTCGAGCGTGTCGACGTAGGTGACGTCGGGGTCGAGGCTGCCATACTGCCGCGCCGTCACGTAGACGCTCAGCTGCTCCTCGTTGAACTCCCCGGTCCGCACCTGGAAGGCGTTGGTGCGGGTCTCGGTACTCACCCGCACCTGCACGCGACAGTCCTCGTCGCAGGCGATCGTCAGCGAGGGCTCGTAGTTGATCACGCGGCCGCCCGGCACGTCGCCAAACCGCTCGAGCGCCGGGCCGACGCCCAGGGCCTCGGCGAGCAACGCGTTGTGATTGCCGCGGTAGGCGAAGTCGAACCCGAAGAGCACGTCGAGCGCCTCGCAGTCGAGCGGGCTCACCGACAAGAAGGCGGGCGCCAGGTCGAGCACCAGCCGGTGCTGCTCGAGCGCCGCGTCGAGCGAGGCCGGGTTGACCTGGCCCGAGCACAGCCGCTTGGCCTCCACCGCCACCCACCGGTAGCGGCCCTGATCCTTGTCCTCCTCGAGCACGTAATCCCGCTTGTCGCGGCAGTAAAACTTCCGCATCGTCGGAAATCGCCGCTGCACCCGCTCGAAGTACTGCAGGATCGTCTCCCTCTGACTGGGGAGTTCCATCTCCGTCGCGAGGTTCACGTTGACGTAGAAGTCGTCGGCGAGCGACGCGTAGGGCGTCATGAAGGGACCGTCTCCGAGGGGGCGGAATCGCGGCTGGCGAGTATAGCACCGCGGGCGGGGCGGGCTCCGCGGCCGACGACTGGAAAGCTCGGCCCCCAACCGGCATAATCCGTGCGGGGGGGCGACGCCGAGGGCGGATGCCCTCCGCGCTTCGCCCACCCCGCTTCAGCGTCCCGGCTGCATGTGCGAGCGGCAGATGGCGTCCACCAGCGAATCTCGCGAGCTACCCGACGAGCGGATCGCGATCGAGCAACGCGCCGACGGCACCGTGGTGGTGCGGGTTCGGTCGGAGGCGGTGGTGACGGGCGTCGAGCGGGTGCCCGACGCCGTGTTCTCGTTCCGCTGCGGCGATCCGCAGTACGCGTACTGGCTGGGGCGATTCAACGCCCGCCGGCACGACGGCTGACTGCGGCCGCCCGCCGACCGCATCAGTCGTCCCGCGAACTCGCGATCAGCGAGATGAACTCGCGATTGCTCTTGAACTTCGCGAGTTGCTTCGTGAGCTGCTCCATCGCGTCGACGTGATGCATGCTCGACAGCGTCCGCCGCAGCATGTTGACCGCGTGGAGCGTGTTGGGGTCGAGCAGCTTCTCCTCGCGGCGGGTGCCCGACTGCGAGATGTCGATCGACGGCCAGACGCGGCGGTCGGCGAGCTTGCGATCGAGCACGAGCTCCATGTTGCCGGTGCCCTTGAACTCCTGAAAAATCAGCTCGTCCATCCGGCTGCCGGTGTCGACGAGGGCGGTGGCCACGATCGTCAGCGAGCCCCCCTCCTCGAACACGCGGGCGGTGGCGAACAGCTTCTTGGGGATGTCGAGCGCCTTGATGTCGACACCGCCGCTCATCGTGCGGCCCGTGTTGCCGACCCACTTGTTGAAGGCCCGCGCCATGCGGGTGATCGAGTCCATCAGGAGGAACACGTCCTTGCCGGTCTCGGCCATCCGCTTGCACCGCTCGACCACCAGCTGCGACAGCCGCACGTGGCTCTCCACGTCGCAGTCGAGGCTGCTGGCGAGCACGTCGCCCTTCACCGACCGCTTCATGTCGGTCACTTCCTCGGGCCGCTCGTCCACGAGCAGCATCACGAGGGAGAGCTCGGGATGGTTGGTCGACACGGCCTGCGAGACCTGCTGCAGGAGCACGGTCTTGCCGGTCCGCGGCGGCGCCACGATCAGCGCCCGCTGCCCCTTGCCGAGCGGCGTGAGCAGGTCCATCACGCGGGTCGTGATCGGCTGCTGGCCCGTCTCGAGCCGCAGCCACGTCTCCGGATTGATCGGCGTGAGCTGGTCGAACGTCTTGACGTTCACGTAGTCGTCGGGGGGCATGTCCTCCACCGACTCGATCTCGCGGACCCGCGGCCCCTGCTGCCGCCGCCCGGGCTGCACCAGGGCCTTGATGTACACGCCCTCGCGGAGGCGATACCGCTCGATCATCGTGGCGGGCACGAACGGGTCGGTCCGCTCGCGGGTGTAGTTCGTCTCCACGCTCCGCAGGAAGCCATACCCATTGGGGTGCATCTCCAGCACGCCCTGGCCCGGCTCGAGCGGAATCGGCTCGCCGTTCTCGGTCACATCCGGCTCCGGCTCAGGCGGCCGCATGCCTTCGCTGTCCATGCCCACCGCGCCCGCACCCGACGGCGGGGGGCCACCGCCGCCACCACCGCCGCCCCGGCGATACCGGCGGCGACGGCCGTACCCGCCGCCCTGGTAGCCCTGGCCCTGGCCGGGCCCTTGACCGGGAGCGAAGCCCCCCTGCCCCTGGCCCTGACCACCGAATCCGCCCGGACGACGCGAACGCCTGCGCTTCGACATGGATCTTGAAAACCTCGACTACTCGGACTGAACGCTGGGCGGAACGACCGCCCAAGGGACGCGGTCGCCACGCGGCCGGCGGCTGCCGATCCCGCGTGGGCGAACGCTGCAGGATTGCGACTCAGAAGGCTCGTTTTCGTGAGAGACCAGGCCGGAAAAGGGCCTCGGTTCCTGCACGATGTCCCCAGCGGGACCGATGAAAACGATGCCGTTCCGAGAACGGCCCCTCGAAGGCGAGACTGCGGCACCACGATCGACGACTTGCTCGAGTCGTCCGGGAAGGGGCTGACCCAGCCCCGCACCCTTGGCCGCAACCCGCCTCAAATGGCTTTTGAGACGAAGTTCCTGCGACAAAGCCTCCGGAAGGCCTCAGGCTCGTTCCGGAATCGCCACGATTGACGACCCCAAAAGTATCGAAACGCCCGGCGAAGTTGTCAAGCGACCGCCGGTCCGCCCCGGCCCCAGGGGCCCCTGGAAACCGCGAAAGCCACGCGATTTCTGCCGGTTGCCGAACCGGCAGGTCGGGCAAGCCTGGGAAGCCGGAGGAGAAGCCGGCCGCGAGAGCGTCGTTTTCGGTGCAACTCCTGCGAGCCCTGCAACCGATACAGGACTCAGGGGCGGACTCCCGACGGCCAGCCGTGGCCGCTCGGCCGACCGGTGCCCCGATCCTCCACGCCCGAGAGCGCCGCGATGCTTCGCATTCCTGGCCCGCCTTCGACCGCCGTCCTCCGTGGTGTCACCGCGATCTGCCTGCTGGCCGCCGCCTCGACCGGCCGGGCCGAGCTCACGTGGCACGACAGCCTCCCCTCCGCCCGGGCCGCATGCGCGGCGTCGGGGCGCCCCGTGCTCGCCATCTTCGTCGCCTCGTGGAGCCCCGAAGCGACCCGCTTCCGCGAGCAGACGCTCGCCGCCGCCGAGGTGAAGGGGCTGATCGAGGCCTGCTTCGAGGCCACGATCATCGACGTGGACGCCAACCCCGCCCTGACCCGCCGCATGGAGGTGGCCCACGTGCCGTCGGCATGCATCTTCGTCGAGAAGGGGCTGCCGCTGGCGTCGTTCGAATGCCCTGAAGAGCCGCTCGCGTTCGTGGCCGCCGCGTCCAAGGCGGCCCAGCAGGCGGCGGCCGCCAAGGCGACGGGCACCTCCACGACCTCCGCGGCATCGGCCGACCCGTCCGCCACCTCCCGCGACCTCTCGCGGGCAGACTCCGCCTCGACGGCGGGCGACGGCGATCCGCTGGGCCGCCCCGACACGCCCGGGCCGGGGGCCGCCCCGGGCGGCTCGATCTCGCTGGTGACGGCGAAGGTGCGGCAGCTATCGGACTTCGCCACCGGCTCCGACCCCGCGGCCCCTGCGGCGACGATGGTCGCCGCCCCGCTCGACGCGCCGCCGCCCCCGAGCCGGTTCCGGGCGGCTCGCGAGCCGGCCGCCGAGACCGCGACGCTCGCCGGCACGCCGCCTGACTGGGCGGCCACCCACGCCCCCGCGGCCGCCACGTTCACCAACACCGCCGACTCCGCCCCCGCCGCACGGCCGGCCATCGAACCGAACCCGGCGGCCCCCGCTCCCTGGCTCGCCGGCCAGCCCGCCGCGCCCGCCGCTGCCCCCGGTTTGGCCCCGGGCGGCCCCGCCAGCGGATCGGTCACCGCCGCCGCGACCCCGCCGTCCGATGCGCCGGAGTCATCGGCCGTCGCGTCCGACCTCACCGCTCCACCGCAGAAGAAAACGGCCTGGTCGGCGTTCGTGTCGGCCTTCTCCAAGCCGTTCGCGCCGCCGCCCCCCCGTACCGCCCCGCCCACGATGCCGCCGGCGCGGCCCGCCACACCGGTGGCCGACGCGGTCACCGCGGCGGTCACGCCGCCGGCCCTGCCTGAGCCCGTGACGCCGGATCGCCATGGCTCGATGCCGCTCGGACTCGAGGGCTACTGCCCCGTCACGCTCGCCGATCGCGGCGTGTGGACGGAGGGCCGCGCCCAGTGGGGAGTCCGCCATCGCGGCCGCACCTATCTGTTTGCGGGCCCCGAACAGCAGCAGGCCTTTCTCGCCACCCCCGACCGCTATGCACCGGCCCTCTCCGGCGACGACCCGGTGGTGGTGGTGGACCAGCGGCGGAGCACGCCGGGCCGGCGGGCGTACGGGGTCACCTACCAGTCGCGGATGTATCTCTTCTCCTCGCCGGAGACCCGGGCCCAGTTCGCCGCGAATCCGGAGCGGTACACGGGCCAGGTGATGCTCGCCGAGCG
>JBIIMU010000341.1:0-3658 GCA_044337845.1 Pirellulales bacterium
CCGCCACCATGCCGCCGCCGCCAGCCGCGCCTTCGTCCACCGGCCGACCGTGGGGCGGCGGATCAGCGTGTCGTATCCGCACCGCTCGATGGCATCGGCCACGGCGCGGCCACCCCCCAGGAACATCGCCACGGCCGGCCGGAGCGCCGGCGGGGCGGCGGCGGCCAATGGGGCCCCGGCATCGAACGAGCGCCGCGCCCAGGCCACCTCGTCGGCCAGCAGCCGCCGCACGGGCTCCGTCGCCGCGGGGGCGTCGAGATCGGCTTCGGCGACGCCCCAGCGCCGCATGTCATCCTCCGGCAGGTAGATGCGTCCCGCCAGCCGATCACGGCGGACGTCCTGCCAGAAGTTGACGAGCTGCAGGCCCGTGCAGATCGAGTCGGACATCGCCACGAGGGCGGGATCGCGGCAGCCCTCGAGCGCGAGCACGATCCGGCCCACCGGGTCGGCCGACCGGCGGCAGTAGCCGAGCAGCTCCTCTCGCGAGCGGTAGCGGGTCTGGGTCTGATCCTGCTCGAACGCGGTGATCAGGTCGGCGAAGGGCTCCGGATCGAGGCGGCCGCGGCGGGCGGTGCCGGCGAGCGCCACGAACACCGGATGCCGCGGTCGCCCCGCGAAGCAGGCCTCGAGCTCGTCGCGCCAGTCGGCCAGCGCCGCGGCGGCCGCGGCCGGGCTCGATGATTCGTCGCCCAGATCGTCGGCCCAGCGGGCGAAGGCATAGACGTTGGCCAGATCCTGTCGCAGCCGCGGCGGTACGAGTCTGGTGGCGACGGTGAAGTTTTCGTAGTGGCGGGCGGCCACCGCGCGGCAGAACGCCTCGGCGGCGGCGACGTCGCCGCCACGGGGCACGTCCGCCAGCAGCCAGGCGGGCGGCTCTCGGCCCGCCGGCCCGTGCCCGCCCGGCGGCATTCCCGCGGGTTGTCGCTCCGTCCTCATCACCGCCTCCGCACGGCCGCGGCGGAACGACACCGTGCGTTCCGCTGGCCGGTTCCCGCGGCCTCCACTACGATGCGGTCGCGGCCCCGATGGTTGTACACGACGAGGCCCTCCTGCCGCCGGAGGGTATCCGACACCCCTCCGCCATGAAGATCCTCCTCGCCAGCCCTCGCGGCTTCTGTGCCGGCGTCAACATGGCCATCGAGACGCTCGAGACGGCCATCCGCCTGCACGGCACCCCGCTCTACGTGTTCCACGAGATCGTCCACAACAAGCACGTGGTCGATCGGTTCGTCCGCGAGGGCGTGGTGTTCGTGGACACCGTCGAGGAGGTGCCCGAGGGGGCGGTGCTCCTGTTTTCGGCGCACGGCGTGGCTCCGGATGTCCGGCGGGTCGCCGAGGCGCGGCGGCTGCGGGCGATCGACGCCACCTGCCCGCTGGTGACGAAGGTGCACCTCGAGGCGATCAAGTACGCCGGTCAGGGATACCGCATCCTGCTGATCGGCCACGAGGGGCACGACGAAGTGATCGGCACGATCGGTCAGGCGCCGGCCGCATTCACGCTCGTGGAGACGCCCGACGACGTCGACACCCTGCCGTTCGGCCCGGCCGACAAACTCGCCTACCTCACGCAGACGACCCTCTCGGTGGATGATGCCTCCCGGATCATCAACCGGCTCAAGGAGCGGTTTCCGCAGATCGTCGGGCCGCCGAAGGACGACATCTGCTACGCGACGCAGAACCGCCAGGAGGCGGTGCGGCTGCTGTCGGAAGACGCCGATCTCGTGATCGTGCTCGGCAGCCAGAACAGCTCCAACAGCCAGCGGCTCGCCGAACTGGCCCGCGAGCGCGGCATTGCGGCGCACCTGATCGACGGCGCGGGTGAGATCGATCCCGCCTGGTTTCGCGGCGACGAGACGGTCGTGATCACGGCGGGTGCCAGCGCTCCCGAGAGCGTGGTCCAGGACTGCATCTCGTGGCTGCGAAGCCGCTATGCCGCGGAGGTCGAGGAGCGTTCGATCCGCGAGGAGAACGTCTACTTCCCGCTGCCGAAGGAACTGCGGTCGGCGGCGACGGCTGCCCGCCTGCCGATGGCCTGACGCCTGCACGGGCGGCCCCGAGCCGCACGACGAGCCGGCTGCAGGTCCGCAGCGCTCACGCGATGGCGGCTTCCTGAAGGGCAGCGCTCACGCGAGGGCGGCTTCCTGGCGATCGCGCTCGGCGCGGGGCGGATGGGCCCGCCCGCGCGAATCAGTGCGTCAGCTTCTTGTAGCGGAAGCGGTGCGGCTCGTCGGCGGCCAGTCCGAGTCGCTCCTTGCGACTCCGTTCGTAGACCTCGAAGTTGCCCTCGCACACGTGCACGTAGCCGTCGCCCTCGAAGGCGATGATGTGCGTCGCCAGCCGGTCGAGGAACCAGCGGTCGTGCGTGATCACCACCACCGACCCGGCGAAGCTCGTGATGCCCTCCTCGAGCGACCGGAGCGTGTCCACGTCGAGATCGTTGGTCGGCTCGTCGAGCAGCAGCAGGTTCGCGCCGCCGCGGAGCAGCTTGGCGAGGTGCACCCGGTTCCGCTCACCGCCCGAGAGCGTGCCCACCTTCTTCTGCTGGTCGGGCCCCATGAAGTTGAACTTCGCCACATAGCTGCGGGCGTTCACCGTGCGCTTGCCGAGCTCGATGGTGTCGTGGCCGCCCGAAATCTCCTCGAACACCGACTTGTTCGGGTCGAGCGCGTCGCGATTCTGGTCCACGTAGCCGATGTCCACCGTGGCCCCCACCTTGACCGTGCCGGCGTCGGGCTGCTCCGCCCCCACGAGCATGCGGAAGAGGGTCGTCTTCCCGGCCCCGTTCGGGCCGATGATGCCCACGATGCCGCCCGGCGGCAGACGGAACGAGAGGTTCTCGAAGAGGAGCTTGTCGCCGAAGGCCTTGGAGATCTTCTCGACGTCGATCACCTGGTCGCCGAGCGGTCGGCTGGCCGGGATGAAGATCTCGATGTCCTGGTCCCGCACGGCGGCCTGCTCGGCGGCCAGCTTGTCGTAGGCGGCGAGCCGCGCCTTGCTCTTCGCCTGGCGGGCCTTGGGCGACATCCGCACCCACTCGAGCTCCTTGTCGAGCGTCTTCTGGCGGGCGCTGGCCTGCTTCTCCTCGAGCTCGAGGCGGGCCTTCTTCTGCTCGAGCCACGATGAGTAGTTGCCCTCGAAGGGGATGCCGCGGCCGTGGTCGACCTCGAGGATCCACTTGGCCACGTTGTCGAGGAAATAGCGGTCGTGCGTGACCGCCACCACGGTGCCCGTGTACTCGGCGAGGTGCCGCTCCAGCCAGTTCACGCTCTCGGCGTCGAGATGATTCGTCGGCTCGTCGAGCAGCAGCAGGTCGGGCTTCTCCAGGAGCAGCTTGCAGAGGGCGACCCGCCGCCGCTCGCCCCCGGAGAGATTCGTCACGCCCCAGTCGCCCGGCGGCAGGTTCATCGCGTCCATGGCGATCTCCACCTGGCGATCGAGGTCCCAGAGGTTCTTGACGTCGATCTCGTCCTGCACGGTCGCCTGCTCGGCGAGCAGTTTCTCCATCTCGGCATCGGAGAGCGGCTCGCCCAGTCGCGCGTTGATCTCCTCGAAGCGGCGGAGCACGGCCCGCGAGTGGTCGACCGCGTCCATCACGTTCTCGAACACGGTCTTGTTCGGATCGAGCTTCGGCTCCTGCTCGAGATAGCCCACCGTGTAG
>JBIIMU010000343.1:0-3651 GCA_044337845.1 Pirellulales bacterium
CTACGACGACCGGGGAGGGGAGACGAAGACGTTCCACATCCGCGACGGCCTCGCCCTCCGGGCGTGGCAGCGGGCCGGGCTCCGCGCCGGCATCATCACCGGCCGGTCGAGCGCGGTGGTCGAACGTCGGGCCGCCGAACTCGGCATCGAGATCGTGCGGCAGGGCATCGACGACAAGCTCGCCGCGGCGACCGCGGTGATCGAGTCGTGCGGGCTGAGCTGGCACGAGACCGCCTTCCTCGGCGACGACCTTCCCGATCTCCCGGTCGTGATGCGGTGCGGCGTGGGGGCGGCGGTGGCCGATGCCTGTGCCGAGCTGCGGCGGGCGGCGGCGGTGGTCACGAGCCTCCCCGGCGGCCGCGGCGCGGTCCGGGAACTGATCGAGCGGATGCTGGACGCGCGGGGCGGCTGGGAGGCCGTGGTCTCCCACTACCTGGCTCCGCGTTCCTGACCGGCCCCGGCAGCGAGACGGCGATGGAACATCGATTCGGACGCACGCTGCGGGTGTTTCTCGTCGCGCTCGCGGCGGCGGGCTTCTACCGGCTCGCCGTCGTGCCGATCGTGGAGCCCCGGGTCCGCGATCCCGCCACCGACCACGAGATGACCCCGGAGGAGGCGGCCGCGATCCGGGCCCGCGCCGATCAGCGGCTCGCCGCGCTCGGCGACATCTTCCCGCCCGGCTCGTGGGAGCGGGAGAACCCGATCATGCTGGAGAGCCGCCAGATGCGGCTGCTCTTCAAGGACTACCACTCGCTGCCCGACGGCCGCGTCAACATCGTGCCCTGCACGCTCGTCGTGCTTCCCGACCGCAACCGCGTGGCGGGCGACGGCCCGCCGGGCCGCACGCTCGTGCTCCGCGCGCCGCAGGGGGCCGTGCTCGAGTTCGACGAGCCGCTCGACCTGCGGCAGGGGCGGCTCGCCAAGCTGGTCGGCGGCAGCCTTCGCGGCCAGGTGACCATCCGGGGCACCCCGACCACGCCCGCGGCCGAAGACGACGTGGAGATCGTGACCCGCGACATCGAACTCGACGAGCTCGAGGTGCGGACCGGCGAGATGGTGCAGTTTCGCTACGGCCGGTCGAGTGGCAGCGGCCGCGGCCTCGTCGCCCGCCTCAAGCCCCGCGCCGGCAGCGGTGACCCGAAGCCGACCGGACACGGCCCCGGCGACAAGGGACCCAACATCGGCGGCGTCGACTCGATCCGCCTCGACCGCGACGTGCGGATGCGGATCGAGGGCCTCGCGGGCGGCATGCTCCCGGGCCCGGGCAAGGCCGCCCGTCCCCAGCCCGCGGCGGCGCCGGGGGAACCGCCGCCGGCCGATCCTCCCGTGCTCGTCAGCTGCCGGGGCGCGATGTGCATGAACGTCTCCGCGAACGTGATCACGCTCGAGGACGACGTCGAGGTGGTTCGCGCGCCGGCGGAAGGGCAGACCGAGCAGCTCTCGTGCGACCTGCTCGCGATCGTGCTCGCGCGGAAGCAGCGCGGCGGCGAGGCCGACGCCGGCCGCGGCGGGCTCGAGCCGGTCGAGATCCAGGCGAAGGGCACGCCGGTGGTCGCCCGCTCGACCGGGGCGCGGCTCGAGGCGCGGGCGGCCCGCCTCGGCTACGAGATCGCGACCCGGCGGATCCTCCTCGACGGCGAGGATCCCGTGTCGTTCGCGGCCGACGGCACCGAGATGGAGGCGCGGAAGATCGACTACTGCCCCGGTCCGCCCGGCGATCCGGGGTCATTGATGGCCGTCGGGCCGGGATGGCTCCGCGTCGTCTCCGAGACCTCGCCGCCGGCCCGGGCCCGCTGGCAGCAGTGGCTGCGGATGCGGCCCGACGGCGACGGCCACGTGGTCTCGCTGGCCGGCGACTCCGACGTGACCGTGGACGGGCAGGGCCGCCTCTCGGCCGCGGAGATGCACCTCTGGCTCGAGGTCGCGAAGCGGCCGCAGGCCGCCGCGGCGAAGCCGATGGCCGGGCCGGATCTGTCGGGCGTGCGGCCGTCGCGGCTGCTCGCCCGCGGGATGGTCGAGGCCGATGCCGAGGAGGTGGCCGCGCGGACCGAGCGGCTCGAACTCTGGTTCCGCACGATCGAGCCGCCTCCGCCGCCCCCGCCGCCGGCCACGCCCCCCGCCGCGCCGGTGCCGCCGCCGGCCGTGGCCTCCGCGCCCGTCGCCCCGCCGGCACCCCCCGCGCCGCCGCCGGTCCAGCCGCCTCCGCCGCCGCCCGCCCCGCGGGGCCGCGGGAAGATGATCGCGACCGCCGCGCTCGTCCGCGGCCAGGTGACGCTCGCGCCGCAGGGCAACCAGGTCGACGAGATGTCGATGGAGGGGCAGGTGCATCTCGTGGAGCAGCCCGCCGATGCCGCGGCCCAGCCGCCGGGTGCGGCTCCGGCCGAGCCGGGGATCGAGATCCGCGGCGATCAGATGCAGGTGTCGCGGCCCGCGGGACCGGATGCGAAGGCGATCGTGTCGGGGCGGCCGGCCGTGGTCTCGGGCCGGGGCGTCGACCTCGAGGGGCCGATGGTGGAGTTCGACCGCGGCCGCAATCGGCTCGCCGTGGACGGCGCGGGGCGGCTGTCGCTGCCGATGGCCGCGGGCGCCGGCGGCTTCGACGCGCTGGCCGTCACCGGCGGCATGCCGGTGGCCCCAGCAGCGCCGCAGGGCCCCCCCGGCCGGCTCGACGTCACCTGGAAGGGCCGGCTCGACTTCGACGGCCGCACCGCGCGGTTCATCGACGGGGTGGTCGCGAAGGGCGGCACCGCCGACGTGCACTCGGGGTCCCTCGACGTGATCTTCGATCGGCCGTTCGAGTTCGCCGCGGGCACGCCGCAGCGCGGGGCCGCGCAGCCCGAGGTGGCGCGGATCGCCTGCGGCGCGGGCGTGCGGATCCACAGCGAGTCGGCCGACGAGACCGGCCAGCCGACGGTCGAGGAGCTGTTCGTCCGCGATCTCGTGATCGACCGTCCCACCGGCGACGTCACGGGCACGGGCCCCGGCCGCCTGACGAGCACCCGCACCGGCCAGGCGCCCGCGATGTCGCTCCCCACCGGCCCGCCCGGCGCCGGCGGCGCCGCCGTGCAGCCGGTCTCGGCGCCGCGGAAGCCCGCGGGACTCACCTACCTCGGCGTCGATTTCCAGCGCGGGCTGCGGGGCAACCTCCACCGGCGGACGATGGAGTTCCACCAGCGGGTCGAGGCGATCTGGGGGCCGATCGCCAGCCGCGGCGACACGCTCGATGCCCACGCCGCCGGCGGCCTCCCCGAGGGGGCCGTCACGGTCAGCTGCGACGTGCTCGGTGTGGGCCAGGCGCCGCCGATTCCCGGCCGGCAGCGGTCCACGATCGAGCTCGGCGCCGGCGGCAACGTGCTGGTGGAGGGGGAGTCGTTCACGGCCCGCAGCGCGCGGCTCACGTGGAGCGAGGCCAAGGACCTGCTCGTGTTCGAGGGCGACGGCCGCAGCGACGCCCAGCTCTTCCGCCAGCTCAAGGCCGGAGCGCAGCCGTCGACCGCGTCGGCCGGCAAGATCCTCTTCTCGCCGAGCGCCAACCGGGTGGACGTGGAAGACGCCCGCTTCCTCGATCTCGACCAGCTTCGCGGCGCCGGCGGTGGCGGCCTGCCCGGCCTGCCGGGTGGCGGCGGCGGCCCGCGTCCGCTCACGCCCCCG
>JBIIMU010000342.1:0-3651 GCA_044337845.1 Pirellulales bacterium
CCAGCCCCCCCCCCGCGGCCCACGCCTCGCGGGGCTGCCCGTCGTGCGGCCTCGGTCGTGGCCGCGGTCGCGGCGCTCACCGCGGGGGCCGAGGCGGCCGACGGGCCGCAGCGGCAGCCGGAGCGGTTGATGCTC
Source organism: Pirellulales bacterium (assembly GCA_044337845.1). Classification (GTDB taxonomy): domain Bacteria; phylum Planctomycetota; class Planctomycetia; order Pirellulales; family UBA1268; genus QWPN01. Next base: position 136 of record JBIIMU010000342.1, read on the forward strand.
CTGGCGGCCGACGGTGACGGATGTCGGGAGCTCTGCACCGTGCCGGGCTACCCGACCATCGGCTCGCCCGCGTTCTCCCCGGCCGCCGACCTCATCGCGCTCGACGGCATCGCCACGGGGGGTGACTTCGCCGACACCGAGCTGCTCGTCGTGCGCGCCGACGGCACCGAACCCCGGGTGCTGGGCGACGGGATGATGCCGAGCTGGTCGGCTGACGGGAAGCGGATCGCCTTCTCCCGGTCCCGCGGAGGCGCGGGCGTGTGGGTGATGGACGCGTCGGGCGATCCGGAGACCGCGCGGCAGATCGACGGCGCGGGCTGGGGCATCCAGTGGTCGCCGGACGGGAGCTACTGGGCCTATGAGAAGGCGGGGCGGCTCGTGATCCGCAGCGTGGAGACCGGCAAGCTCGTGCACCAGGTCCGCGCGGCCGACGCGCCGCCCATCACCTGGAAGTGGAACTTCACCTGGGGCCCCGACAGCCGGTCGCTGTGCGGCGTGGTGACGCTCACGAATGGGCAGGAGGCCGTCGCCGTGCAGCGGCTGGAACTGCCGCTCGCGGAAGTGATGCCCGAAGCCGCGGCGGGCGGTCGCGACCTGGTCGCCGGCATGCCCGTCGGCGGCGTGCGACTGCTGGTCACCGGCGACGACTTCGACGAGGACGTGGCCTGGCACCCGAACGGGCGACGGATCACCTTCACGGGATTCTCCGCCGCCCTGGGCCGCCAACAGATCTACGAATGCGACCCCACCCAGAACGGCATGCCGCGGATGGTTCCCGGACAGACACCGACCACCAACATCGACCAGGGCTGGTCACCCGACGGCACCACCCTCGTGTACGTCGCGCACGGCGACTTCGACCTCTGAGGGTCGCCCCGCGGCGCGGCACCTCGTCCCGCTGCGGACGGGCGGCGAACCCGGGCAGGTTTGACGGCCCTTTCCGGCCGCTCCTACACTCCCCCCGCGTTCCGCCCCGCTCCGAAGGAGACCCCATGGCCGCCGACCTCGACCGCCTCGCCATCGACACGATCCGCACCCTCTCGATGGACGCCGTCGAGGCCGCCAAGAGCGGCCACCCGGGCACGCCGATGGCCCTGGCGCCGGTCGCCTTCACGGTCTGGAAGGACTTCCTCCGCTACGACCCGGTCGATCCCACCTGGCCCAACCGCGACCGCTTCGTGCTCTCGTGCGGCCACGCGTCGATGCTCCTCTATTCGCTCATCCACCTCGCCGGCATCCGCCGCGCGGACGGCTCGGCGGCGGTCTCGCTCGACGAGATCAAGAAGTTCCGGCAGCTCGACAGCGTCTGCGCCGGCCACCCCGAGCACCACATGACCGCGGGCATCGAGACCACCACCGGGCCCCTCGGCCAGGGCTGCGGCAACTCCGTCGGCATGGCGATCGCCTCGAAGTGGCTCGCCGCCCGCTACAACCGCCCCGGCCACACCGTCTTCGACTACGACACCTACGTGCTCTGCAGCGACGGCGACCTGATGGAGGGCGTGGCCTGCGAGGCGGCGTCGATCGCCGGCCACCTGGGCCTCTCCAATCTCTGCTGGCTCTACGACGACAACCAGATCACGATCGAGGGGGAGACCGAGCTCGCCTTCACCGAGGACGTGGGCACGAAGTTCGAGGGTCTCGGCTGGCGGGTCGAGCGGGTGGCTGACGCCAACGACACCGCGGCGCTGAAGAACGCGCTCCAGGCCTTCCAGGCGGAGCAGGCCAAGCCCACGCTCGTGATCGTGAAGAGCGTGATCGGCTACGGCGCCCCGAAGAAGGCGGGCTCCCACGAGTCGCACGGCGCGCCCTTGGGCCCCGACGAGATCAAGGGGGCCAAGGCGGCCTACGGCTGGCCCGTGGACGAGTCGTTCCGCGTGCCGGCCGAGGTGCCCAAGCACTTCGCGGGCACGCTCGGCGCGCGGGGGGCCGCCGCCCACGCCGCCTGGAAGGGCATGGTCGCCGGCCTCGGCACGGCCGACGCCGCCTGCGCCGCCGAACTGGCCGACTTCCTCGCCGGGCGGCTGCCCGCCGGCTGGGACAAGGCCATTCCCTGCTTCCCCGCCGACGCCAAGGGCGTGGCCAGCCGCGTGTCGAGCGGCAAGGTGATCCAGGCTCTGAGCGGCGCGGTGCCGTGGTTCCTCGGTGGCTCGGCCGACCTCGCCCCCTCGACGATGACGCTGGTGCCGGGCGCCGGCGACTTCGGCCACGGCCACTACGCGGGCCGCAACTTCCACTTCGGCATCCGTGAGCACGGGATGGCGTCGGCCTGCAACGGGATGGCGCTCTCGGGCCTGCGGCCGTACTGCGCCACCTTCTTCGTGTTCCTCGACTACCTCAAGCCCGCGCTGCGGCTCTCGGCGCTCGGTCACCTCGGCGTGATCTACGTCCTCACCCACGACTCGATCGGGCTCGGCGAGGACGGCCCCACGCACCAGCCGATCGAACAGCTCGCCACCGCCCGCGCGGTGCCCGGGCTGTCGGTGTTTCGCCCGGCCGACGCCAACGAGGTGGCGGAAACCTATCGGGTGGTGATGCAGCGGCCGAACCGGCCGGCGGTGATCGTGCTCTCGCGGCAGAACCTGCCCACGCTCGACCGGTCCGCCGGTCTCGGCTCGGCCGCCGGCACGGCGCGGGGCGCCTACGTGGTCAAGGAGGCCGACGGCGGCCGGCCCGACTGCATCCTGATCGGCACCGGCAGCGAGCTCCAGATCTGCCTCGAGGCCGCCGCCATGCTCGGGGCCGAGGGCATCAAGGCCCGCGTGGTGAGCATGCCGAGCTGGGACCTCTTCGAGGAACAGGATTCGGCCTACCGCGAGAGCGTGCTCCCGAAGGCGGTCACGGCCCGCGTGGCCTGCGAGGCCGCCTGCGGCTTCGGCTGGGAGCGCTGGACGGGCTCGCGGGGCGAGTTCGTGGGGATGAAGGGCTTCGGCGCGTCGGCGCCGTCCGCCGCCCTCTACAAGCACTTCGGCATCACGCCCGAGGGCGTGGCGACGGCGGCGAAGCGGTCGCTGGCCGCGAGCTGAGTTCGGCCGCCTACGGCTGGTGGTGCGAGTCGCCGATGACGGCGTCTTCAGGATCCTGCGCCGCGCGAATCTCGCCAGACTCGTTGCGGTAGAGATGGTCGTCGCCGTGCAGTGCGTCGGCGGTCACCCGCTCCACGTGCCCGTCCTCGAAGAGGATGAAGTGCACGCCCTCGGGGTGGTTGCCGCTCCGCTCTCCGCTCTCGTCGGGGGCATCGGCCATGAGCGGATGGTGGGCCCGGCGACGATCGAGGATGGGCTGCAGGGCGCCGGAGTCGTCGCGATGGCCGAGGGTGTAGCCGAAGTCGCCCCCCATCGACCGCACCAGCTCCTCGAACCTGGGTGTGCCGACCGCCTGCCGCAGCTCTTCGACCGTGGGCACGCGAAAGCCGCCCCGCCGAGCATGCTCGGAATCGGGGACGAGCACGGTGCCGTCGTCGGCGACGAGCCGGTGCTCCGAGACCAGCGTCGGGGCGTACAGCCCCGCGCGTGA
>JBIIMU010000344.1:0-3642 GCA_044337845.1 Pirellulales bacterium
CCCCGCCGCAGCCAGCTCCGCCGCGCCAGCAGGGCGACCGCCGCGCCGCCCGCGACCACGGTCCCGACCGCGAGGGCCGCGACCGCCGCACCGCGACCGCCGCGGAGCCCGAGCCCGAGAACATCGAGCGGGCCGCCGTCGAGATCCCGCGCCGATCCGGCGACCATGATCAGCACCCCGATCGCGACCACCGCCACCGCGAGCCGGTTCGTCGGGCCGACGACCGCGGCCATCAGCGCCCGCCGCAGGCCGCGCGACCTCGTGATCGACCGCGACGTCTCCTCGAGCACCTCGGCGAGGCGGCCCGTGCGGTCGCCCACGGCGAGCATGCCGGCCACCACGCCCGGGATCGCGTCCTCCGCGGCGGCGCACGCCTCGCCGAGCGGGTCGCCCGCGTCGAGCCGCGCGGCCACCCGCGCCATCGTGGCCCGCCAGCGGGCCGGGGCCCGGCCCGCCTCCGCAGCCCAGGCGCGGCGGAGGTCGATGCCCGCCGCGACGGCGATCGCCAGCCGGTGCAGCAGGGCCGCGAGCGCCGCGTCGGGGATTCGTCGCAGGCCCGCCATCGTCGGTCTCGCCGCCTCTCCCGACCGCCACCGCCGCCGGTTCTAACACACGCGCGGCCCATCTGGTACAACCCGGCGGCAGCACGATTCCCTTCCCCCCCGCCGCCCATGAAAGCCCACTGGCCCGTCGTCGCGATCGTGGGTGTGGGCATGATCGGCGGCTCGATCGGCAAGGCCCTGCGGGCCCGCCGGCTGGCGGCGAAGGTGGTGGGCATCGGCCGGTCGCAGGCCTCGCTCGACGCCGCGAAGCGGACCGGCTGCGTGACCGACACCTCGACCGACATCGCGGCTGCGTCGGGCGCGGACCTCGTCGTCGTCGCCGCGGGCGTCGGGGCGATTCCAGCCCTCCTCGACGCCGTCGACGCGGTCGTCCGCCCCGGCACGCTGCTCACCGACGCCGGCAGCACCAAGGCCTCGATCGTGGCCGGCTGGGAACGCCGCCGGCGGAGCCGCCGCGGTCGCTTCGTGGGGGGCCATCCGATCGCCGGCAGCCACCGCCGCGGCCCGGCCGCCGCCGACGGCGACCTGTTCGCCGGCCGCGTCGCGGTGGTCACGCCGGCGAAGGCCACCCCCCCCGCCGACGCCGAGGCGATCGGCGACTTCTGGTCGGCGGTCGGCTCGACGGTGTTCATGATGCCGCCCAAGGAGCACGACCGGATCCTCGCCGCCACCAGCCACGCGCCGCACGTGATCGCCGCCGCGCTCGCCGCGGCCACGCCCGAAGCCACCCTCGCCTTCACCGCCGGCGGCTGGCGCGACACCACCCGCATCGCCGCCGGCGACCCCGACCTCTGGGCCGACATCCTCCTCGACAACGCGGGCGGCGTCGGCGATGCCATGAAGCGGTTCGCCGTCGGCGTGGAGCGGCTGCTCGCGGCGATCGAGCGCGGCGACCGCCGCCGGCTCGTCGAACTCCTCACCCGCGCGAAGGACACCCGCGATGCTCTGGGAAGTTGACGTCTCGCTCCGCGACCCGGCCGGCGACCATGCCGCCCGCGAGGTCGTCGCCGGAGCGACGGAGCTCGGCGTCGCCGGCTGCGGCCGGGCCCGCACCGCGGCGGGCTGGCTGATCGAGGGCGATCTCTCGCGGGCCGACGTGGAGCGGCTCGCGGCCACGCTGCTCGCCGACCCGGTGACCGAATCGTTCGTGGCCGACGAGCTGGGCGCGGCTCGGCTCGTGGCGCCGCTCGACGGCCTGCCGACGGTGGTGCACGTGCTCCCCAAGGCGGGCGTCACCGATCCGGCCGGGCTCTCGGCGCAGGCCGCGGCCGCGGCGCTCGGCCACCGCGTGGCGATCCGCAGCCTGCGAAAGTACTGGCTGCCGCCGCTGGAGGCCGCCGCCGTCGAGCGGCTCGCGGCCAGGCTGCTGGCCAACGACGCGATCCAGGACGTGGTGGCCGGTCCGCTCGCGATCGCGACCCTGTCGGGCGGCCGCACCTGGCGGTTCGTGCAGGAGACGATCCCGCTGGCGGGCCTCGACGACGCGGCGCTCGAGCGGCTCAGCCGCGACCGCTGCCTCGCGCTCTCGGTTCGCGAGCTGCACGCCGCCCGCGACCACTTCGCCGCGCTCGGCCGCGACCCCTTCGAGATCGAGCTCGAGACGATCGCCCAGACCTGGAGCGAGCACTGCTGCCACAAGACGCTCACCAGCGCCGTCGACCACGCGGGCCCGGCGGGCGCCGTGCGCTTCGACAACCTCCTCAAGGAGACGGTGTTCGCCGCCACGCGATCGATCCGCGAGACGCTCGGCCCTCGCGACTGGTGCGTGAGCGTGTTCAAGGACAACTCCGGCGTGGTGCGGTTCGACGGCGACCACGACATCTGCGTGAAGGTGGAGACCCACAACCATCCCTCCGCGATCGAGCCCTACGGCGGCGCGGCCACCGGCCTCGGCGGCGTGATCCGCGATGTGCTCGGCACGGGCCTGGGCGCCAAGCCGATCGCCAACCTCGACGTGTTCTGCGTGGCCCCGTCCGACACGCCGCCCGAGGCGATTCCGCCCGGGGTGATCCATCCCCGGCGGCTGCTCGCCGGCGTCGCCGCGGGCGTCCGCGACTACGGCAACCGGATGGGCATCCCCACGATCGCCGGCGCCGTCGCCTTCCATCCCGGCTACATCGGCAACCCGCTCGTGTTCTGCGGCACCGTGGGCATCATGCCGCGGGGCCACGCCGACGCGGCCGTGGAGCCGGGCGACCTGGTGGTGGTGGCCGGCGGCCGCACCGGCCGCGACGGGATCCACGGCGCGACCTTTTCGAGCATCGAGCTCACGAGCGACAGCGAGACGGAAAGCGGCGGCGCCGTGCAGATCGGCCACGCGATCAACGAGAAGATGCTCACCGACTTCGTGCTCGAGGCGTCGCGGCAGCGGCTGTTCCACGCGATCACCGACTGCGGCGCCGGCGGGCTCTCGAGTGCCGTGGGCGAGATGGGCGCCACGCTCGGCGCCGACGTCGATCTCGACCGGGTGCCGCTGAAGTACGACGGCCTGTCGGCGACCGAGGCCTGGATCTCCGAGGCGCAGGAGCGGATGGTGCTCGCCGTCGCCCCCGCCGACTGGCCGGCCCTGGCGCGGATCGCGGCCGACGAGGGGGTGGAGGCCACGCCGATCGGCACCTTCACGGGCACGGGGCGACTCGTGCTGAAGTGGGAGGGGCAGGTCGCCGGCGAGCTCGACTGCCACTTCCTCCACGAGGGCCGGCCGCGGCAGCGGCTCGCCTCGCGGCACGCCGCCGAGCCGGCGCAGCCGCCGAGCTGGTCGGGCGACGCGTCGATCGCCGCGGCCCTGCTCGACGTGCTCGCGCTGCCCGACGTGGCGAGCAAGGAATGGATCGTCCGGCAGTACGACCACGAGGTGCAGGGCTGCTCGGTGCTCAAGCCGCTGCTCGGCCCCGGCGCGGGCCCGGCCGACGGGACCGTGATCCGCGGCGTGCTCGGCCGCGACCGTGGGATCGTGCTCGGCGTGGGCCTGCGGCACCATCTGGGCCGCCTCGATCCCTACCGGATGGCGGCGGGGGGCATCGTGGAGGCGATCGCCAACGTCGTCGCCGCCGGCGCCGATCCTGACCGCATCGCCCTG
>JBIIMU010000345.1:0-3641 GCA_044337845.1 Pirellulales bacterium
CGATATCCGCCGCCACTCGAACCTCGCCAGCGCCCCTGTCCATGTGACGCTCGAGAACCTGGCCGACCGGCTGAGTGCCGAGAAGGCCCCCACGCTCAATCTCATTCTCCGCGCCGATGTCCGCGGCTCGATCGAGGCGATCCTCAAGGAGCTCCAGAAGCTCGATCACCCCGAGGTCAAGATCCGCGTGCTTCAGGCCACCGTCGGCGGCGTGACGGAGGCCGACGTGCAGCTGGCCGACGCCTCCGACGCGGTGATCATCGCCTTCAACGTGGTGCCCGACGAGCGGGCCCGGTCGCTGGCGGAAGACAAGGGCGTGCAGGTCCGCCGCTACGACATCATCTACCAGGTGACCGACGACCTGAAGAAGGCGCTCGAGGGGATGCTCGCCCCCGAGAAGAAGGAGAACGAACTCGGCCGCGCGGTCGTGCAGCGGACGTTCACGATCAGCCGGATCGGCACGATCGCGGGCTGCCGCGTGATCGGCGGCATCATCGCCCGCAACGCGCGGATCCGCGTGATCCGCGACAACCGCGTGATCGGCGACTACGGCCTGGATTCGCTGAAGCGCGAGAAGGACGATGCCCGTGAGGTCCGCGACGGCCTGGAGTGCGGCATCAAGCTGGCCGGGTTCAACGACGTGAAGGAGGGCGACATCCTCGAGTGCTATCGCGTCGAGGAAGTCGCGCGGACGCTCTCGTGAGCACCCGACGACTGCTCAAGGCGGCCGAGGCGGTTCGCGAGGTGGTGAGCATGGCCATCCTCACGGAAGTCCGTGATCCGCGGGTGAAGGATGTCACCGTGACCGGCGTGGAGATGGCCCCCGACATGCGGTCGGCGGTCGTGCACGTCTCGATCATGGGCGGGCCGGCGAAGGAAAAGCTGGCCCTCCAGGGCCTGGCCCGTTCGGCGGGATTCCTCCAGTCGCGGATCGCCGACCGCATCGAGACCCGCTACACGCCGCGGCTCCGCTTCGAACTCGACGGCGGCGTGAAGAAGTCGCTCGAGATCGCCCGCATGCTCCACGAGGTGCTGCCCCCGGCGGCCACGACCGACCATCCCGACGCCTCACCCTCCGAGGATTCCCAGGACGACGCATGACCGCACCGAAGAAGCCCTCCGGCAAGAAGCCTGCCCCCGTCGCGAAGAAGGCTCCCGCCAAGCCCGCTCCGAAGCCGGCCGCCAAGCCCGCCCCGGCCAAGGCTGCGGCCAAGCCCGCCCCGGCCAAGCCTGCTCCGGCGAAGGCCGCCGCGAAACCCGCGGCCCCCGGGAAACCGGCGGCCCCCGCGAAGGTCGAACTGCCGAAGCCCATCCCGGAGAAGGTGCCGCCCCGCGGCCAGCTGATCCCCAAGCTCCACAAGGCGCTCAAGGCCGCCTACAAGCCGGTGGCGTTCAACACCAGCCGCGACCTGCTCGACCAGGTGCTGGTGGCCTGCTGCCTGGAGAACGCCCCGTACGAGGTCGCGGAGCGGGCCCACGCCCGGCTGCGGGAGTCGGCGTTCGATCTCAACGAGATCCGGGTGACCACCGTGGCGGAACTCGCGGAGTTCCTCGGCGAACTGCCCGACCCGGCGCACGCGGCCCTGTCGCTCCGCCGGGTGCTGCAGAGCGTGTTCGAATCGACCTACGCCTTCTCGCTGGACCACGCGAAGAAGCACTCGTTGGCCCACGGCCTGAAGGTGCTCGAGGGGATGCACGGCATCCCGCAGTTCGTCGTGGCCCATGTCGCTTCGACGGCGCTCGGCGGCCACATGATCCCGCTCGACAAGGGGGCGGTCGCCGGCCTCTACGTGTGCGGGCTGACGACGCAGGCCGAGTACGACTCCGGCAAGGTGCAGGGGCTCGAGCGGATCATCGGCAAGAAGGCGGGCGTCGAGTTCTCGTCGCTGCTGCACCAGTTCGGGATCGAGGTGCTCACCAACCTCCACGGCGCGACCGTGCGGAAGGTGGTCCAGGCGGTGAACCCAGGGGCCCTCAAGGACCGGATGCCGAAGCGGGGCGAACCGCTGCCGACGCCCGTGCCGCCGCCGCCGCCCACCGACAAGGAGAGCGTGAAGGCGGCCGAGGCCGCGCGGCTGGCGGCCGAGGAGCACCGCCCCGCGGGACCGCAGGCCGCGGCCCGTCCCGCCGGCAAGACGCCGATGCCCCCCGCCGGCTCGGGCCCGAAGAAGCCGGGCGACGGCAAATCGGGGCCGAAGCCGTTCGTGGTGAAGCCCAACGTCGGCAAGCCCCTGACGATCAAGCCGCAGATGACGCCGCCGCCGGAGGCCGCCGCCAAGAAGCCCGTCGAGCCGCCCGCCAAGCCGTCCAAGCCCGCGGCGCGGAAGCCGGAGGGCAAGGGCGACCGGCACTCGGCCGACCTGAGCAAGCGGAAGCCGCGATAGCGGCTCGCTCCTGCCGGAAGACACTCGCGAGGGAGGAAGACGCGTGGCCGGACATTCCCATTGGGCGAACATCGCCCGCAAGAAGTCGCTGATCGACGCCAAGCGGGGCAAGCTCTGGAGCAAGCTCGCCAAGGCGATCATCGTGGCCGCCAAGCACGGTGGGGCCGATCCCGACGCCAACCTCCGGCTGCGGTATGCGATCGACGCCGCCAAGGCCGTGAGCATGCCCAAGGACAACATCCAGCGGGCGATCAAGACCGGCACGGGCGAGCTCAAGGGGGGCGATCTCGAGGAGTCGCTCTACGAGGGCTACGGCGCCGGTGGCGTGGCGGTGCTCTGCGAGATCCTCACCGACAACAAGAACCGCACCGCCCCCGAGATCCGCAAAATCTTCGAGATGTGCGGCGGCAAGCTCGGTGGCACGGGGTGCGTGGCCTATCTCTTCGAACGGAAGGGGCTCGTGCGGCTGCCGCAGGCGGCCTGCGACGAAGACCGGCTGATGGAGGTGGCGCTCGACGCGGGCGCCGACGACGTGAAGCTCTCGGGCGACCGCTGGGAGGTGACCTGCGAGCCGGCGGCGATGGCGGCGGTGGTCGACGCGCTCGGCAAGGCGGGCCTCACGGTCGAGTCGAACGAGATCGTGCGGATTCCGACGAACACGGTGGACGTGGACGACGTCGACACCGCACGGCAGGTGCTGACGCTCATGGAGCGGCTCGACGACCACGACGACGTGCAGAGCGTGTCGGCGAACTTCAGCATCCCGGACGACGCGCTGGCCCAGCTGGGCTGACTCGTCTCGGTCCGCCGCGCTTCACGCGATGGCGGCTTCCCGGAAGCCTCACCCCGTTCGCAGTACGACTCTCCTGGAAACGTCACCGCGTGAGCGGTACGCCTAACCGGGCCAGCCTTGCTTCTGCCAACCGCCGCTTGAGAGAAATGCGGCCTGCCGATCGGTTGACACCCTCCGCGACCCACTTGACAATCCCCCGGCTGATGGGATTCCTTTGGTGGGTACTCTCTGCCTTGCAGGGCCACCAAGGCCCCACTGCTCTGGAGCAATCATCGTGCGTCGGCATCCTTTCTCGCGGACCCGTTCACGCCTGCACCCTCGAAAGACCGGGGGGCGTGACGAATCATTCACCGCGTTTGAGCAACTTGAGAATCGCCAGCTCCTGACTGCCGCTCCGATGATGGTCAGAGATATCAACGCCAACTCTGCGAGTTCCTCAATATCCAACATGACCCCTGCAGGTG
>JBIIMU010000347.1:0-3639 GCA_044337845.1 Pirellulales bacterium
TGCCCCGAGCTGAGTTCGTGCCTCAGGTGTGTCTCGTTCACGGGTTGGCTTCAGGAAGCCGCCAGCGCGTGAGCGATGCGGACCTGCGGTGCTGCCGGGCCGGTATGATGGAACGCGGAAGTGGTCAACGACCTCGTATGCGGGAGTCCTCATCATGGCCAAGACGATCGTGTTCCCGACCGACTTCTCCACGGCCAGCGACGCGGCCCTCGACCATGCCGCCGCGCTCGCGAAGTCGACCGGCGCCGCGCTGCTCATCGTGCACGTGGAGGAGCCGCCGCTCGCGTACGGGGGCGGCGAACTCTATTACGGGATTCCCGAGCCCGACTCGGAGCGGATCCTGACGATGCTCGAGGCCGTGAAGCCGAAGGACGCATCGGTGCCCTTCACCCACCGGCTCACGATGGGCGACCCGGCCGGGGAGATCGTGCGGATCGCCGAGGACGAGAAGGCCGACATGATCGTGCTCGGCACGCACGGCCGCACCGGGGTCACGCGGCTGCTGATGGGCAGCGTGGCCGAGGTGGTCGTCCGCCGGGCGCCCTGCCCGGTGCTCGTCTATCGCGAGACGCCGGCGCGGCTCGCCGGGGCGAAGGCGGAATCGAAGGCGTGAGCCGCTCAGCCGCATGACGGTCCGTCCACTTCTCGAGCTGCGTGCCCGCGTGCGACGGTCGCTCCGCGATGTGTTCGAGCGGCGCGGCTTCGTCGAGGTCGACACCCCGGTGCTCTCCCGCGAGGTGCTGCCGGAGGCCCACATCGACCCGGTCGCCGTGGCCCTCGAGGGGGACGACCGGCCGCGGTTTCTCCAGGCCAGCCCGGAGGCGCTGATGAAGCGGCTGCTCGCCCGCGAGTCGGGGCCGATCTACCAGTTCGCCCAGTCGTTCCGCGCCGGGGAGCGGGGCAGCCTGCACGACGTCGAGTTCTGCCTGCTCGAGTGGTACGAGCCCGGCGCCACGCTCGCCGACGTCCCCGGAATCGTCGCCGATCTGGCCACGGCGACGCTCGGCACGGAAGGGGTCGACACGCTGACGTGCCGGGAGGCGTTTCGTGCCCATGCGGGCCTCGATCCCTTCGCGGCCACGGCGGCCGATCTCGAAGCCGCCGCCGCCACGGCCGGGGTCGACGTGCCGACGGCGGCCGATCTCGACCGCTGGGATCGGTCCTTCGAGCTCGTGCTCAGCCAGGTCGTGCAGCCGCGGCTGGGCCGGGGCGTGCCCGTGCTGCTCGTCGACTGGCCGGCCTCGCAGGCGGCGTTTGCCCGGCTCGACGAGCGGGGCGTCGCCAGGCGATTCGAGCTGTTCGTGGAAGGCGTGGAGCTGGCCAACGGCTGGGAGGAGGAGACGAGCCGCAGCGTGCTCGAGGCGCGGATCGCGGCGGCCAACGAGGTGCGGGCCCGCTCGGGCCGAGCCCGGCTGCCGCTCCCGGCGGAGCTGGTCGCCGCGCACGGCGCCGGCATGCCCGCCGGGGTGGGCGCGGCACTCGGCTTCGACCGGCTCGTGATGCTCGCGGCCGGCGCCCGCTCGATCCACGAGGTGCGGGGCCTCCGCGACGAGTCGTGAGCCGCCGGTCAGGTCTCGATTTCGGCGGCCGTGACCGTCCACTTCTCGACGGCCCGCCCCTTCGCGGCCGTCCGCGGCACGGCGATGATCCGCACCGTCGTGCGGCCCGCGATGCTCGCCCGCACCAGCCAGGCCCGATCCGCCGTGCCCAGGGGCGTCGCCGACGCGACCGTCGCCACCCCGTCGGCGCCGGCCCGCACCGCCGGCAGCGCGGCGAATCGCGCGGCCTCGGCCGCCGCGGTCTCCAGATCGGGCCCCGTCAGCGCCGGCAGGATCGACGGGGCCGAGATGCTGCGGGCCTCCTCGAGGCGGCCGGCGCGGATCGCCTCGAGCCAGGTCTCCGCGGTGGCCACGGCCCGCGACCGCTCGATCCAGCGGCCCACCGCGGCGTCGGTCACGGCCTGCGCCCCGAAGCCCACCGCCAGCCCGAGACCCGCCAGGGCGGGCAGCCGACCGACGCGGGCGGCACCTGGCCGGGAGACGTCGGCGAGTGCCACGAGCGCCGCGGCGCCGGCGATCAGCGGCACGAACCAGGCGAAGGGCGTGAGCAGGGCCACGGCCGAGCAGCCGCCGAGCACCAGCGCCGCGACCGCCAGCGGACTCACCGGCCGATAGTCGGTCGCGTCGTCCGGGCCCACCGTCACTTCCGCACCCGCAGTTCGGGCTGCGCCTCGAGCTGATGCCGGCGCGTCGCGTAGCGGAGGATGAAGTCGGCGTCGGGATCGAAGCTCCGGCTCCGGACGGCGAACGGTCCGGCGGTGGTGGAGCCGCGGACCCACTGCAGCCAGCGGCGGTCGGGCTCGAGGCCGAAGAACATCCGCGCCTCCGGCGTGGGCTGGATGAAGTCGCGGGGCAGGGCGGCCGTGTGGAGCGAGGCGGCCGTGAAGCAGACGAAGATCCAGGCGGCGACGGCCGCCACCACCGGGCAGCCGAACATCTCCACCGGCTTGCGGAACCGCACCTTGCGGCGGGAGACGCGGTCGGTGATCTCGCGGAGCACCAGCAGCGTGAGGGCGAACAGTCCCCACAGGGCGATGAAGTCGAGGAGGTAGTCGTAGCTCGGAAGCCGGCCCAGCAGGAACGTGACCAGCCGCTCGTACCACGCGGTGGCGAACGTGGCCGCCAGCAGCAGGTTGAGCAGCATGATGGCCGCGCTCCACAGCCCCTCGCGCCACAGCGCGAAGGCGACGGCGACGAACAGCCCGAGCAGCAGGAAGGAGATCAGGGAGGCGGTCATCGCTTCGGCGCTCCGGGCGGGGGCGGTCGCTGCGGGGAGGCTGGCGCGGCCTGCGGCGGAGCCGCCTTGGCGGCGAACACCCGCTGCAGCTCGTCGACGGCCGTGGTGCCGTCGAGCACCAGCGGCATCCCCCCGTCGGCCATCGGCTTCATGCCGTCCTGCACCGCCGCCTTGCGGAGCGTGGCCGCATCGGTCGCCGCGGCGACGGCCTTGCGGAGCGTGGTGCCGCTGGCGAGCTCGTACACCGCGGTGCGTCCGAGGTAGCCGGTGCCGCCGCAGAGCCGGCAGCCGTGCGGCGAGGCCTTGCGGAGGCGGCCGCGCTGCTCGGGGGCGAGCTTGAACTGCGCCAGCACCTTCGGCAGCGGCTCGGGCTCGGGGGGATACTCCTCGCGGCACTTCGGGCAGAGCTTGCGGACGAGCCGCTGCGACACCGAGGCCACCAGCGAGCGGGCGAGCATGTCGGCCGGCACGCCGCAGGCCGCGATCCGCGCGATCGCGTCGGTGGCGTCGGTCGCCTTGACGCTCAGGATCACGAGCTTGTCGTCGGCGGCGAGCTTCACGAGTTCGACCACGAGCTGCTTGTCGGCCACGTCGCGGGTCACGATCACGTTGGGATACGACCGCAGGACGTCGGTCAGCGCCTGCAGCGGCGTCACCCCGGTGCGGGCATCGAAGGGCACGGGCCGGACGTTCTGGATCTCGCGGGGCGGGGCGGCGGCGTCCTCCAGCGAGATGAAATCCCGCAGCAGGCGGTCGGCCGCCAGCACCAGCACGTCGAAGGTGGTCGTCAGGCCCGATGCCGGCGGAGCCGAGACGACGATCAGCCCCTTCTCGACCCTCGTC
>JBIIMU010000348.1:0-3631 GCA_044337845.1 Pirellulales bacterium
GGAATCGTCCACTCGGGCTCGTCGGCGTTGTCGAGCAGCGCCATCAGCGCGAAGTAGTCGGTGTGCGTGAGCGGATCGAACTTGTGGGTGTGGCACTGGGCGCACGCCGTCGTCAGGCCGAGCCACGCCGCACCGGTCGTGCCCACGCGGTCCACCACCGCGAGGTAGCGGAACTCGAGCGGGTCGATGCCCCCCTCCTCGTTGATCATCGTGTTGCGGTGGAAGCCCGTGGCGACGATGTCGGCGGGGGTCGCGCCGGGGAGCAGGTCGCCGGCCACCTGGCGGATCGTGAACTCGTCGAACGGCATGTCGTCGTTGAGGGCCCGGATCACCCAGTCGCGCCACGGCCAGATCGAGCGATCGCGGTCCTTCTCGTAGCCGTTGGTGTCGGCGTAGCGGGCGAGGTCGAGCCAGCGGCGGGCCCACCGCTCGCCGTAGCGGGGGCTGGCCAGCAGCCGGTCGACGAGCCGCTCGTAGGCATCGGGGGCGTCGTCGGCGAGGAAGGCATCGAGCTCCGCGGGCGTCGGCGGCAGGCCGACGAGGTCGAGGTGCACGCGGCGGCAGAGCGTGGCCCGGTCGGCTTCCGCCGCGGGAGCGAGCCCCTCGGCTCTCAGCCGCGCCTGCACGAACCGGTCGATGGCGTTGCGGCACCAGGGATCGTGCCCGGCCTCCGGCACGGCCGGCCGCTGGGGCCTCACGAAGGCCCAGTGCGTGCGGTACTCGGCCCCCGCCGCGACCCAGTCGGCGAGGATCCGCTTCTCATCGGCCGAGAGCGTGACCTTCGCATGGGGCGGCGGCATCACGAGGTCGGGGTCGGTGCTCGTGATGCGGGCGACGAGCTCGCTGTCGTCCGGATGCCCGGGCACGATCGCCCGGGCGCCGCTGTCGAGCTCCGCCAGGGCTGCGTCGCGCACGTCGAGCCGCAGCCCGGCCTCCTGCCGCTCCTCGTCCGGGCCGTGGCACTTGAAGCAGCGGTTGGAGAGGATCGGCCGCACCTCGCGGGCGAAGTCGGGGCCTGCGGCACGCCCGGGACCGCCGAACGACACGAGGGCGACGGCGGCCAGCAGGATCCTCCTCATACACGGATTTTCGCACGGCCACCCCGCCTCGGCCAGTCGTTTTTCGGCCGATTCGACCCGTGCCGGCGGCGAGGGTATGACTGTCTGGGTTCGGTTTCCGGGTCGATTCGCCTCGAGGTCCCGTCGCGTCGATGACAGATTCCCGCCAGCCGTTCTCGATCCAGCGTGGCCCCGGAGGCTTCGACTTCCGGGGGCTCGCCGCCCTCGCCCTGCTCGCCCTGCTCGCCGCAGGGCTCGCCCGGGGCGTCTACACCGTCGGCCCGGAGAGCGTGGGCGTGGTGCAGCGGTTCGGCCGCTTCATCGGCACGGTCGGCCCAGGGCTCCGGTTCAAGGTCCCCTTCGGCGTCGACACGGTGACGATCCTGCCGGTCAAGCGGCAGCTCAAGATGGAGTTCGGGTTCGGCTCGCCGGGCGTGACCAACCCCGACCAGACGTCGCCCGAGCAGTCGAGGGAGAGCGACATGGTCACGGGCGACCTCAACGCCGCCCACGTGGAGTGGGTCGTGCAGTACGAGATCGCCGATCCCGAGGCTTATCTATTCAACATGCGGGAGCCGGGGCCCACGCTCCGCGACCTCGCCGAGAGCGTGATGCGTGAGGTGGTGGGTGACCGCACGGTCGACGAGGTGCTCACGATCGGCCGCCAGGGAATCGAGACCGACGCGATCGCCCGGCTCACGGCGCTCGTGCAGGAACTGAAAATGGGCCTGCGGGTGCAGCAGGTGCAGCTCAAGAACGTGCATCCGCCCACGGCGGTGCAGCGGTCGTTCGAAGAGGTGAATCGCGCCCAGCAGGAGCGGGAGCAGATGATCAACCAGGCCAACGGCGAATACAACAAGGTCGTGCCGCGGGCCAGCGGCGAGGCCCAGCGGCAGCTCAGCGACGCCGAGGGCTACGCGCTCAAGCGGGTCAACGAGGCCGAGGGCGACGTGGCCCGGTTCCGGGCCCTGCTCGAGCAGTACGACAAGGCGCCCGACGTCACCCGCCGCCGCCTATACCTCGAGACGATGGCCGAGGTGCTCCCCAAGCTCGGCGGGAAGATCATCCTCGACGAAGACGCCAGCCAGTTCCTGCCGCTGATGAACCTGCCCGCGCCGCGGCCCGACACCCCGAGGGCCCCCCGATGACCTCGCTGCCGATCAACCATCCCCTGCTCCAGTGGTCGCGGCGGCTCACCGACTGGCTGTTCTCCCCGCTCGGCGGCGCCGCGGCGGCGCTCCTGGCGATCCTCGTGTTCGGCTGTGCCTACACGGTCGACCAGACCGAGCAGGTGGTGCTCACGCAGTTCGGCAGGCCCGTGGGCGAGCCGATCAACTCCAACCGCGGTGGCGGCTCGGGGCCGGGCCTCCGCTTCAAGGTTCCGTTCGTGCAGCAGGCCAACCGCTTCGAGAAGCGGATCCTCGAGTGGGATGGCCCGCCCAACGAGATGACCACCCGCGACAAGCTCTACGTGGTGGTCGACACGTTCGCCCGCTGGCGGATCGTCGATCCGCTCGTCTACTTCCAGAGCCTCCGCGACGAGCGGAGCGCCCTCTCGCGGATCGACGACATCATCGGCAGCGAGACGCGGAACGTGATCGCCCGCCACGACCTGATCGAGCTGGTCCGATCCGACAAGACCCGCAAGCCCGAGCAAGACGCCACGCTCGCCGAGGCGTCGGCCACGGTCGGCACGCTGCCCCCGATCCAGTTCGGCCGCAAGCAGCTCGAGCGGGAGATCCTCGCCGCCGCCGCACCGAAGATGGGCCTCTGGGGCATCGAGCTGCTCGACGTCCGCTTCAAGCGGGTGAACTACAAGGACGGCGTGATCGAGAAGATCTACGACCGGATGATCTCGGAGCGGATGCAGATCGCGGAGCGCTTCCGCTCGGAGGGCGCCGGCGAGGCCGCGAAGATCGACGGCCGCCGCGAGAAGGACCTGCAGCGCATCCAGTCCGACGCCTATCGCAAGGTGCAGGAGATCAAGGGTGCGGCCGACGCCACGGCCTCGGAGGTCTATGCCCGGGCCTACACGTCGAGCCCGACCGCGGCCGACTTCTACTCCTTCCTGCAGACGCTCGACACCTACCGCAAGACGCTCGGCAGCGACTCCACCGTGGTGTTCACCACCGAGAGCGACTTCTTCCGCCTGCTGAAGCGGATCGATCCGCCGGCTCCCGCCCCCTGACGCGGCTGATCCCGCTGCGCGGACGACGCGGTGCTGTCGGCCGCGGGCGCCGCGTACCATGGCCCGTTCTCTGGGCCGGGCGGGCCCGTGGCGGGTGTGCGGTGAGCTTCATGATGCTGCGGGCGATCATGCTGGCCGCGCTCGTGGTGGCGGGCGTGGGAGTGACTACGTGGCCTCGCAGAAGCACCTGTTCGCCGTCGAGGACCAGGGCGAGGTGCCGTAGCGTCGAGCGGCCGCGACCTTATAACTACGGTCGCTTCGGGCCCGTAGCTCAGCGGTTAGAGCAGGGGACTCATAATCCCTTGGTCGTGTGTTCGAATCACACCGGGCCTACTTCGATTTGGTTCCGTGATTTCCAGAGCGGATCGCTTCTCCGGGGGTGCGG
>JBIIMU010000349.1:0-3626 GCA_044337845.1 Pirellulales bacterium
GAAGAACTGGTGCCGCGGCCAGTTGAGCGGGTGCACGTGGAGGATCGCCGTCTCCTGCCGCGCCCGCTCGACGTCGCCGAACAGCTGCCAGAGCGTGTCGTAGTATTCGCCGTCGTCGCGATCGCCCGCCTCGCGCATCGCCTGGTGGAAGTCGATGGCCGGCGCGACCGCGGCCGCCACCGGAAACACGGCCGGATGCCGGTAGGCGATCCGCAGGGCTCCCTGCCCCCCCATGCTCGTGCCGACCAGCGCGATGCCGGGGGGCGCGACTCCGAACCGCCGGGCCACCTCGCCCCGCACCGCATCGACCACGAACCGCTCCGGCGTGACCCCGCGGTCGAACGCGGGCACGATCCGGTCGAGCCACCACGAGCGTCCGGTCCGCGGCGCGATCACGGGCAGGCGGTGCTCCTCCACGAGCGCGGTGAGCGCGGGCATGTCCTGCAGCCACCGCTCCCGGACGCCATGGAGGTAGATGAGGGCCCGGCCAGGCAGGGGGTCGGGGGGCGCGTGGAGCTCGCACGGATGCCCGCCGACCTCGATGACGGACCAGTGGGCTCGCGGCGGGGGCATCGGTGGACGCTGGGGGCGGGAAAGAACGCATCTATTCTAGCCGCAGCCCCGCCCGCTATCCTGCTCGCTTCCCGCCGCGCCTCGCGATCCTCGCGGCACGACCCGCAGGGCACTCCCCCGATGGAAATCCTTCTCTCCCCCGAGGAACTCGCCGCCGGCATCGGCCGGCTGTCCGACGACGTCAAGCGCGAGGTCGGCCGCCGACCGCTCACGGTCGTCGGCGTGCTCACCGGCAGCATCGTGCTCGTGGCCGACCTGATCCGCAGGCTCGAGGGCCCGGTGACCGTGAGCATGGTCTGGGCGAGCAGCTACCGCGGCACGGCCACGCGACCGGGCGAGCTCGAGCTGCGGCTCGACCTGCTGCCCGATCTCGCCGGGCAGCACGTGCTGCTCGTGGACGACATCTTCGACACCGGGCACACGCTCAAGGCGCTGCTCGCGGAGCTGCGGCAGCGGGGGGCTGCGAGCGTGCGGTCGCTCGTGCTGCTCCGCAAGACCGGCCGGTCGGAGGTGGACATCGAGCCCGACTTCGTGGGCTTCGAGATTCCCGACAAGTTCGTGGTGGGCTACGGCCTCGACTTCGACGGCGACCTGCGGCACCTGCCGCACCTCGCGGCGCTCGACGAGGACGACATCGCCGCCGCCCGCTCGGCCCAGGCACGATGCACAGCGCCCGCCGACCGCTCCTGATCGCCGTCCGCGGGCTCGACCCCGTCGGCACGGGTCGGCAGGCGGAGCTCCTCGCGCTGGGGCTGGCCGCCTCCGGCCGCGACCTGCACGTGGCGGTCACCTCGACCGGGAGCGGCATCGCGCCGCGGCTCCGCGCGGCCGGCATCCCGGTGCACGAGGTGGGCCGCAGGCCGCTGCCCGACGTCGCCGCCGCGGTGCGGCTGGCCGCCCTCGCCCGTCGGCTGCGGGCCGGCGTGGTCGTGTCGTTCGGCCGTCGGCAGGCGGCGCTCGCCGCCGCGGCTCGCCTCGCCGTGCCCGGCCTCCGCGCGGTGGTGCAGGCCGCGGTCCCCGCGAGAACGGGCCGCGAGGGCCGCGTGGTCCGCGCCGCCGACGCCGTGGTCGCGGCGTCGGACGAGATTGCGGAGTCGATCCGCCGCTGCGGCGTCGCCGACCGGCGGGTCGCGACCGTGCCGCCGGGGATCGCGGCGGACGCGACCGCCACGCTGCCGCGGGAGGCGGTGGCCGAGCGGCTCGGACTCGATCCCGAGTGCCAGTGGACGCTCTCGGTGGCGCCGCTCGTGGCCGAGGCGCGGCTCGAACGGCTGATCTGGGGCATCGACCAGCTCGGCGTGGTCCGCCGGGGCATGCAGCACGTGCTCGTGGGGAGCGGGCCGCAGCTGAACAGGATCCTCCGCCGGGCCCGCGTGCAGGAACTCGCCGAGCGGCTGTTCGTGTTTCCGCGGTGCCCGCTCCTGCCCGACCTGCTCGGGCAGATCACCTACGCGTGGCAGTCGGGCGAGACGCCGTTCGGCGGCGCGATCCTCGACGCGATGGCCCGGGGCGTGCCGGTGGTGGCGGTGACGAGCGCGGCCGTGCGGCAGCTGGTGGCCCACGGTGAGACGGGCTGGATCGTGCCGGCCGATCCGGAGAGCGAGTTTCCGCGGCGGGCCTTCACGATGCTCGAGAACCCGGACGAGATGGCCCGGTTCGCGGCCGCCGCCCGGGCCCGTGCCGCCGAGGTGTTTCCGGTGGACCGGATGGTGGCGGGCTTCGCCGCCGCGATCGACGACCTCGCCTGACCGCGTCGTCCCGGCTCAGGGCGCGACCCGGAACGGCCAGTTGTCCATGCAGCCCGACCCCGCGCCGTCGCGGACCGTGACGAACAATCGATAGGCCCCCGGCTCGGTCGGCGCCCGCACCGCCGCGGAGCCGGAGTCGTCGGCTTCGACGATGCACCCCTCCACGGCCGGCGGCACCCGTTCCCGATCGCCCCCCTCGCGACGATCGTCGCTCTCGCGACGCACCTCCCACTGGTAGGCCAGCCGCGTGCCCTCCGGGTCGCGATAGCGGGCCAGCGCCTTGACGGTCGCTTCAGGTTTCACGGTCTGGCCGGCCAGCGGCACGGCGGCCTCCTCGAGCACCGGGGCGCGGTCCTTGGGCCAGGCTCCCGTCCAGGCCTTCGTGACCGCATCGACCGTGATCGTCTTCTCGCCCGTCGGCAGGAACATCCCGAACCAGCTCGCGGTCGCCTCCTGCTTGCTCCCCCAGAGAAACGCGTAGCTGCCGAAGCACTGCTTGTCGTCGGCGAGGATGTCGGCCGTGGTCGTGGCGTAGGTGGCCGCCTTCTGCCGGCTCGTGGGCTCGATCGGCGCCTGCCAGTCGGTCTGGGCGGTCTCCCAGGGGCCGGGCAGGCCGTATTCGGTGACGCAGTAGGGCTTCGTCCAGCCCATCCGCTTCGCCGCGGCCCCCACGCCGCCGGCACCCGCGTAGGCGTTGATCCCGAGCACGTCGACCGCGGGCGCGTGCCGCACGATGGCCGCGACCTTGTCGTCGTTGACGTTGGCCACGATCGTCATCACCGGGTGGTGCGGGTCGAGCGCCTTGATCAAACCGGCGAGGTGGTTGACCTCGTTCCAGATCCGCTCGTCGGCACCGTTGCTCGTGGGCCCCTCCATCTCGTTGCCGAGGCCCCAGCAGAGCAGGGCAGGGTGGTCCTTGAAGCGGCGGACGGCCGCCTCGACGTCGTGCCGCTGCCGCTCGACCTGCGCCGGATCGTCGTAGCGGAAGCCGTGCCGCTCGTGCCCGAGCCAGAGGCCGATCGTGACGGTGATGCCGAGCCGCTGGGCGCGATCGAGGAGCGACTCGCCGTCGGTCTCGCGGGCGGCGCTCTCGGCGTCCCAGGTGCGGATCGCGTTGCCGCCGCAGGCCGCGAGCACCTCGAGGTGGTCGATGCCGGCGGCGCCGCGGATCCGAAACGGCACGCCGTCGCGGACGAGGCGGAAGCCGGTCTCCGCGTCTCCCTCGACGCGAACGACCGAGCCGGCGGCGCGGGCTTCGGCCGCGGTGCCGGCGAGCAGGATGGCGGCGGTGACCGCGACGAGAAG
>JBIIMU010000350.1:0-3619 GCA_044337845.1 Pirellulales bacterium
GCCGCCGGCCCCGGCGACCGGAGCCCCGGTCGCACCGCCCGCCGACGGTCCGACGAACGACGTGCTCGAGCGGCTCCTCGCGACCGCCTGGGGCGACTGGTGCGCGGTGGCCGACGAGGTCGAGCGGGCCCGGCAACGCGGCCGCCGCGTGATCGCGGTCACCGCCTGCGACCGCGGCGCGGGCTGCACGACGCTCGCCGCCGGGCTCGTCCGGGTGCTGAGAACCCGCGGCCACGACGCCCGCTCGGTCGCCAACGACGCCGCAGCCCCCGACATCCCCACGCACGATCGGCGCATCGTCGTGGTCGATGCCGGCGTCTGGTTTCCGCCGGGTCGCATCCAGCGGCGGCGGCTGCTCCTGGCCTCGGTGGGCTGCGACGCCGCCATCCTCGTGCGCCGCGAGGATCGTCCCGCGCAGCCGGGGTGGTCGGTGGCCCTCGCGGCGATCGGGGTGGAGCCGCTGGGCGAGGTGATCTCGTTCGCGGCCCCGGCGGCCACGCCCGGAGGCGCCGCATGATCCCGGCGGACGATCCGGCACTCACGCCCTCCCAGCAGGCGGCGCTTGCCAAGGTGGCCTGCGCGTGCCGCCTTCCCGGCGGCGTGGCCGTGCTCTGCGGACCGCGGGGCGTCGGCACGTCGCGGGTGCTCGCCGCGCTCGCCGGCCACCTCACCGGCGAGGGCCGCGGCGTCGAGCACCGCGACCTCCGCGGCTGGGAGGCCGCGATCGCCGACGAGCGGCAGCCGCTGCCCGACGTGGTGGTGGCCGACGACGCCCACCTGGCCGGCCCCGACACGCTCGCCCGACTGGTCGAACGGTGCCGCGGCCGCAGGCCGGCCGCCGCGCTGGTGCTCGCGGGACAGGGCCGGCTGCTCACGCTCCTCGCCCGCGACAGCCGGCTGGAGCTCGCGGTCACGCTGCGGGCCACGCTCCGGCCGTGCAGCCTCGATGAGTCGCGGTCGATCGTCGCCGCGCGGGCCCGCACGGCGACGTTCGACGAGCAGGCCCTGGATGCCATCCACGAGATCGCGGCCGGCATCCCCGCCGCGATCGCGCGGCTCGTCGCCCTGGCCGACATCGTGGCCGGCACGCGTGCCGACGCCCGGGTGGCCGCGGGCGACGTCGAGGAGATCCACCGGCGGCTCTCGCCGCTGGCGGCCTGACCTCAGGCCTCGGCGCGGGCGCGGGCCAGCATCGCCGGCACCGAGTCGGCCGTGGGAGGCCGCGGCGGGCGATCGGCGGCGAACGCCGCCACGTCCATCGCGGCCGCGACGCCCGTGACCAGATCGGCCACGAGCACCGCGGTGCCGGTCGACTGGTGCAGCCCCGCCCGGAAGTGTCCGGCCGCCACGAAGGCGTTGGCGATCGCCGGCACCGGACCGATCGTGGGCAGCCCGTCGGCGGTGCCGGGCCGCAGGCCGGCCCACGACCGTTCGACCATCGCGCCGCCGAGATCGCCAAGCAGGTCGCGGGTCACCGCCAGCAGCCGCGCGACGGCCTGGTCGTCGGTGGTCGCATCGAAGCCCGCGTCCTCGAGCGTGGAGCCCGCCAGCAGCGTGCCGTCCTCCCGGGGCACCAGGTAGTCGAGTCCGCGGTTGACCACCCGCATCAGCCTCGGCGCCGGCAGCCGCAGCTGCACGATCTGGCCGCGGATCGGCCGCGTCTCGACCGTCAGTCCCAGCGCGGCCCCGAGCCCCTGCGTCCAGGCTCCCGCCGCGAGCACCCACGCCCCGGCGCGAACGGTCTCGTCGCGGCCGCCGATGGTGGCCGCCGCCGCCGTGACGCGGCCGTCGTGCACGCCGATGCCGCGGACGATGGCGTCGTGGACGACGTCGACTCCCCGCGCCCGGCACGACCGTTCGAGGGCCTCGAGATGCCGCGGCGGACGGATCTGCATCTCGTCGGGCAGGCAGAAGCCGCCCGTGACGACGCCGCGCTGCACCGCTCCGGCCAGAGCCGGCTCCCGCTCCGCCAGGTCGCGGGCCTCGAGCCACTCGCAGACGGCGCCCCGGTCGCGCCACGACGCCGCCACCGCCAGCAGCCGCTCACGGGCCGGCGCATCGCCGCCGACGTGGAGGCCCCCGCACGTCCGCAGGCCCGTGTCGACGCCGGTCTCGTCGAGGAGTTCCCGCGCCCACGCCCGGTGCAGGCGATCGCTCCACGCCGTGAGCCGCTCGTTCGGACCGGCCCGCGGGTCGTCCGGAGCCGGCGGAAAGATGCCCGCGGCGGCCCACGACGCCGTGTCGCGCCGCCGCTCGCGGGTGAGCACCCGTACCGCGAGCCCGCGGCCGGCCAGTTCGCGGGCGATCGAGAGGCCGATGATCCCGCCACCGACGATGCAGCAGTCGATCATGCCGGGCAGGCCGCTCAGGCGTTGGTCGTCAGGTCGGGGTTGTCGGCCACGTTCACCCACACGTGCACGTGCGGCGAGCCCCGGTAGTGCCAGACGAACGCCGGGCCCTCGAGCCGCCAGTTGTCCCACACGCCGTCATCGCCGAGGTCTCCATCGCCGTAGAACGCGAGCCGACAGCGGTCGAGCCCCCCCTGCCGCGCCAGGCAGCCACGGACCTCGTCGCGATCCACCGTGCGATACGGTTCGAGCAGCACGCCGAGCACCCGCTCGAGTTCCGCCCGCTGATCGGCGGAGAACTCCGACACCGCGATGCCCTGAGGCTCCGCACCGCCGCGCCGAAACGCGATCGCATTCTCCCGCGGTGTCTTCGCCACCATCGCCAGCTGCCGCTGCCGCCCATCCAGCATGGCGAACACGCCATTGGCGGCGACCGCCTGCGTCCAGAACACGTTGCCGGTGTGGGCCGCATCCTCGGTGCCACCGCCGGTGTCGTGGCCGTAGAAGATCGGGCCGCCGAAGGCGACGTGCTCGGCCGAATCGCCATCGCACCGCAGGGTCACATGCCGGCCGGTGAGCAGAAACTGGAAGCGGCCGCTGCCGGGCTCACCGAGCAGCGCGATCGACTGGCCGTGGCCGAAGCCGCCGGTGTCGTCCTCGAGCTGGCGATCATAGCGCTCGTGCCAGGCCGGATCGATGAGCTGCTCGAAGATCTCCCGGATCAGCCGCTGCTGGTCCGGCGAGAAGAAGTCGCCCTTCACCGCCGGCTCGGTCACGTTCCAGTTGTTGCCCACGCGCGTGCGGAGCAGGCCGAACTTCGGGTGCACGTGATCCCACGCGAAGCAGACCTGCTCACGCTGGGCCGCGGAGAGCGACGCATGGAGCCGGCCCGCGAGGGTCTCGGCCGTCGGGGCGGCCGGTTCCGCCGCGGCGGCGGTCGGACCACGCAGGATGCCCGCCGCGGCGGCGACCGCGGAGGATCGCAGCAACTCTCGTCGTGACAGTGGCATCGTTGAGCTCCGTCGGAAGCTGATTGGCGGGTCCGGCCCGCGGTTGCCCTGAGCCTACGCCACCCGTACGGCGCGTGCCACACGGCTGCGCGATGCGTGAGGATGGCCAGGCGCGGCGTGACGGGGCGTAGCGTGATCCGCCGCCCGTCGGAAGCATGCTCGCCGCCGGGGGGATTTGTGATTTCGAATCCCAAACGGCACCGAGCGGGCACCGAGTTGCACAAATCTCCCCGGCGTCTGCGCGTGGCTCCGACGGGCTGC